>JAHAZN010000083.1 GCA_018385335.1 Prevotella sp. | reverse complement strand
GTCATCCATTTAGAGACAGTCGCCTGACTGACTCCTAACTTTTCCGACAACCATATATTTGACAGATCCTTCTCTGCCATAACGACCTTTAATCGATTCAACTTCTTTACTTCCATTTTCGTAGTATTTTATGGTGCAAATATAACAAAAATAATTGAAATAAATTTCGTTTTACGAAAGATTTTAATGATTTCGAGGTGATTTTTCTGCAAATGCGCAAGAGATGTACATTTTTTATTAGCTAAAAAAAATGCAAGGGTGTGAGATGCTCATACCCTTGCATTGGTTATAGATGATGGGATGGGGCCGGAATGATTCCGGGGGCTGTGGATTATCTTCCTATCAGCTTCTTGCCATTCCGGATGTAAACACCACCGTGCTTCATGTCGTTGACCGGCATGCCCATCAGGTTGTAGGTGGGTTGGTCAGCATGAGAGGTGTTGTCGATGGTATGGATGCCTGTGGCGATCTCTGTCGGCTGTGAGCTCTCTGACAGTGCTCCATGGACATTCACTGACTGCACCGTCACCTTGTCGCCTGCCTTGGCGGTGTATTCGGGAGTGGTAGTGAAGGCTTCGACGTGCCCGTTGACGGTCACTACATAGCATATCGCATATTCGTCGGCCTGCCATTTCACCTTGGTATCTGACGTGGAGAGCACCGGGATGGCGGTCTTCTCAACGACCTCGAGCGGATTCCATACGCCCGAACTGCTGTTGGAGCCGTCGCCTGCCATGGCATTGGCAATGGTGTAGGTGGCTGCCTCGTCATCGGTGAGATAGTTCTTGGCTTTGCCTGTGATGGTCTGTCCGTTGTCGGTGTAGTAATAATCCTCGATAGAGTATTCGGACATGGCATATCCGTTGCGGTCGAAGATATCATAAACAGCCCATAGTCTGGGGAGACCTCCCATCGTTGGATACCAATAGCCGTCGTAGGGCTTCACCTCCATCTTCGTGTGCAGGAAAACTGTCACGGGAGTCTCGTGCCATGGTCTGCCGAGATAGACCTGATAATCTTCGGGGATGGTGGAGTAGGAGGTGGTGATGGTGGTGTTGTTGAACACATAACCCCATCGTGTGGCGGCGGGATGGTTGGGTGCCACGATATAGCCTCCGCTCTTGCGGTTGATGTCGAGGGTACAGTTCTCAAACCATACATCGCCCGAACCGTAGATGAAATCTACTCCGCCCTCGATCACTGAGTTGTGGAAGAACTGCCTGTTGTATGTGCCGTTGCTCTTGTAGGTGTCTTGATAGGAGCGTGCCCTCACTTCGTCGAAGACGGCTCTGTCGGAGGTGATATTCATGCAGAGGGCCTGAGGACCTTCCATGTGTTTGAGGGTCCAGTTCTCGTTGTCGATGGTCACTCCCTGCATGAAGAAGTCGGTGGCTTGCGGCTGCACTTCGAGCGCAGCACCAGCATCTACATGATACCATACCCTTGAGGGGTCGTTGCAGCCTCCATCGAGCCGGTCGGTGGCAATGGTGACTACGTCGGCACCCTGGCCGATGAGGTGGATATTCGGTTTGTTCACATAGACGAGCCGACAGTCGTCATAATCGCTCTTGCCACCTGGTATCCGCTCGGTAGGTGCCCCTGTGCCTGTCTGTGAGGTGGTGTATCTCGTGCCGTAGCTTGAGGAGAAGGTGGTGTTAGGATCGTTGTAGTAGCCCGCCTTGATAAAGATGAGATAGGGCTGGGCGGCATTGTCGGGGGCATCGTCGATGGCATCCTGGATGTATCGGTATTGCTTAGGCATGGTGGCGGTGGCAGGCAGGCTCTGACCCTGTTCGAGGTTGAGCGTCTTGTCGATGATGGCATCGAAGATTCGCGGTTGGGGTTTCTCCTTGTCCATGACGGTGAAGGAGAGCTCAACGGCTGCCGAGGCATTGCCTGAGCGGTCTTTGACGTAAGCCTCAGGAAGGGTGAAGGTGTAGGTCTGGCCGTATTCAAGCGAGTTGTAGTTGAAGCTCACACTCCGTGTGTTCCATGTGGGTTGCAGTGGTTTGTTGCCGAGGGTGGCGGGCTTCTGGCTGTCGCCTGCAATGATTCGCTCATCAAACTGCACGGTGATGCGACCGGCGGCACTCACTCCCGTTGCACCGTTGGCGGGCAGGGTGGAGATGGCCACCGGCGGCACGTTGTCATCAGCCACCTCAGCCTCTCCAATGACGTACAGGTTGCCTATTCCCGACTCGGAATGGGAGGTGTAGTGCATGTCGCCGAAGGTCTCGGTGAAGTGGTAGGATGTGGAGAGCAGTTCACTGCCTGTACCGGTCACTCTAAGGAAGACCGTAGGCCGGTTGTCTGCTTCGGTGGGGAGGGTGAGGGTGAGTGGCATCACGGTGTTGGCGGTCATGGACCATGTGGCGCTGGGGATGTCGGTATAGGTGTTGCCGTCAAGAGAATATTGGGCTTTGTAGTTCTTGGCGGCGGCATTCTTGGCTGCCATGTCGGCGGTGACAGAGATGTTGGTGAATCCCATGGTGGAGAACTGATACTGCCATGCTATCTCGCGTGTGTCATAGCCGTTCTGATAGAGGCCGTTGATGGTGGAGAGCACTGCACCCTCGCGGTTGCGTACCACCGGTGTGCCTGTGTCCTGGCTATAGAGCAATGCGCCGTTGTCTGTTCTCACTACCGAGGCGGTGGCTTGACGCTGCTCGTCCCATGTAATGTCGGCGGGGAAGGGATAGTTGGCGGTGGTGGGGTAGGCATAGGACTGGGTGAGGGAGGCATCGAAGACTGCTACAAAGTCCTGCACCTCATAGTCGGCCACCAGTTCCATGTCGCCATTCACTGTCAGGGTGCGTGTGGCGGAGATGCCTGCATTGTCATATTCATCGGTCCACTGCATGAACTTCAGTATCTTTGACTCCTGAGCCACTGCTGTCACGATGGTGCCTGCCTCATATCGCCCTTCGTGGTCGTTGGGACTGAAGGTCACGGTGCCCAAGGAGCGTTCGGCGTCATTGGTACACTTGGCTGTGAGGGTATAGACTGGGATGGGGTCGAAGACGGCTGTCACTATCTTGTCGCCATCCATCGTGAGGGTGAGGGTCTCTGAGGTGGACACGCTGTTGCCGTCTATCTGCCACTCCTTGAAGCTGTAACCGAAGTTGCGCTTGGCGGTTAGGGTGACGGTTGTGCCTTCTTTGTAAGCATCCATCTCGGGGGCGGCTGTGACGGTGCCTGCATCAGTGGGTGTGACGCTTGTGGTGAGCGAGTGTTTGACGGTCTGCTGCAGTGTGCCTATCAGACGGCCTTCGACAACGATGTCGTTGAGCCCCACACTCTTGTTATTGCCAAGACCGAGAACAGAGATTTTCAGTTTGAGTGGATGGGAGGCATCGGCAGTTACTCCGTTGACTTCTGATGAGATGGTCTTGAGTTCAAGGCTCTTGCCTGAGCGGTTGATGTCTTCATTGTTGCAGATCTGAGCTTCGCCTATGGCGCTCACTACTGCTGTCAGTGTGCCGCCGTCGGTACCGTAGCGTGCTGCCTGGAATGATACTTTGCTTGGCATGAACACCAGTCCGTCTTCGGGAGTGAGGGTCAGGGTGATGGTGTTTCCATCTACTGCCGACGAGGGTAAGGAGGAGCCGGAAAGGTTGCTCACTTTGGTTTGTTTCTTGCCGTTGTCGGTTGTGCCGCTCCAGGTCAGTCCGCCGTTGTCGGCTATGGTGAGCAGTGAACCGCCTTCGATGGTCTTGCCGGCAAAGCCTACCGACAGTTGTTCGGGGGTGAAGGACGGCTGGGCGTCGAGGAGGGTGTAGGCGATGTTGCCTGAGAGGTCGATGCTCTGTCCTCCGGCTTTCGTGAGTGTGCCGTGGATGTTCAGGTCGGAGAGGCAGAGATATTTGCCTGTGGCCACTGCCGACTGTCCGTTATACCATGGATAGAGACGGATGTAGAGGCTCTGACCCTCTTCTATCTGTGCTGTCACGTTGCTTACCACCTGCATGGGGGCGTTGCTGGCGATGTTGATTTTCTCGTCGATGAGCATCGGATCGGAGAAGTCGCTGTTGAGGCTGTAGTAGGCATGATAGCTGACAGCCGAGCCTCCTTTTGCCGATAGGTAATAGGAGATCTGGTCGGCTGCAAAGCTACAGTCTGACGGACAGGTGAGCTTGAACTGCGTATATCTGGTGGACACTTCGTCGATTTCGCCTGCTCCCCATTCGCCTGTAGAGGTGGTGAGCAGCTGCATCAGGCGTGGGGTGTCTGTCCCGATATTGGCATACTGCTTGACGCTGAGTTCGGAGAGTGTCTGCTCGCTCAGTGTGAGATGTTCGTTGGCATCGGGGGTGCCCGATGATGTCAGCGGCCAGGTGGCGGTGACCTCTGTACCTCCGGCGAGGCTGATGGCTTCGGCCGAGAGCTGGAGGGATGCTGTCTGTGCTCCCACGGTGGCGGTGAGCGTGCCGCTCATCTTGCCTGTCCCGTTGAGGTTGACCTTTATATATAAGGAGGAGATGATGTTGTTGCCGTCGGCTGTCAGCGTGAGGCTGTTGCTGTAGTTAGTCTTGTCGGTGGAGACGAGAAAGCCGCCGTCGGTGGTGATGGTCATCTGTGCGCCGTCGGCTAACCCGAAGGCTGACACGTTATACTCTTTCATGATGCTCTGACCTTGATAGGCCTTGCCCATGTCTCCTGATGTGGGATTGAATGTTATCTCTGACGATACCACCACGTCTTGGGCCAGTTCCTGAAGGATGGCCTTGCGCTTGGGGTCGGCTTCGTCGTTGGCCTGCTGTTTGAGTTGCTGTGCAAACTCCCGGGCTATGAGGGTGGCGCCCAAGGCAGAGGGATGGGTGGAGTCGTCGGTGCAGAAGAGGTGGAGGGTGCAATAAGACTCGCCATAGCTCACATATAACTGCTCGGTGAGCGAGGTGAGGTCGATGAATGGCACGTCGTCGTACTCATAGGCTACTGCCTTGGCCTGCTCCACATAGTCCTGGCTGTTGTCGCTCTCAGACACTTTATTGCCTTTGGTGAGGGTGGTGCCGTCGCAGACGGTGAAGTTGTCGCCAAGGTCGTGCTTGCCATTGCGTCGGATGCTCTGTCCTCCTGTAGCGAAATACTTGCGGCAGATGGGGCCCACAACGATGGGTTTGACACCCATGGCTTTGGCCTCGTCGATATACTTGTGCAGGAATTCCTTATAGGTGCCTGAGGCTGTGGTGCCCCGATAGTCGGTAGAGGAGGCAGTGGTGGCATCGCCGATGTGGGTGTAGTACTGTTTGACCACATCGCCATCGGCACCGCCATTCTTCTCGTCATTGTGGGCAAACTGGATAAGCAGAAAATCGCCTGCCTGCATGGCATCGCTCCCACCGGTGACCAGGGTGGGCCAGTAGGCTGATTCGCGATAGAAAGACTTGCTTGAGGCGCCCGACTTGCCGCGGTTGTTGACGGTCACGTTGTCAGTGTTGAAGAACTGTTGCAGCATCTGCGCCCATCCACGCTTGTCGGTAGAACCATCGGTAGGATAGTTGGCCATGGTGGAGTCGCCAATGGTGTTGACTTTCTTCTTTGCCTCCATAGGTACGGCCACGACCATCGAGGCCAATACCATCACTCTGATAAGTGAAAGGAGTTTGTTGTGCATAATTAGATAATTTTAGGTTGTCAGTGTTTTGATTGCAAAATTAGCTTTCTCGCTTTGATAGGATGGGGGAAAATTGTGTCAAATGGAGGGAAAAAACAATTCAAACTCACCAAAACAACAATTTTTACACCTGTGAGGGGCATTTTCTTATCCTTTCTCTGCTGTGCGGTATTCGCTGGGAGAAAGTCCGCGTGAGGCCTTGAAGCATTTGGAGAAATATTTGGCATCGGAGAATCGGATGGGCTGGGCGAAGAAGTGGCTGCCGTAGTTGTCGGCCTTGCCCTTGTCGGCATCCAGACGTATCAGTTGGCTCATCACTCTTGTGTGTATCACATGATTGTTTCGTAGGTTTGTTGACTGCCCTGCCTTTGGGGCTGAGCGTTGTAACGGTTTGTTTCTGCAAAGATAAACAAAAGTTTTGAAAAACTCTACACCGAGGGCAGCCGATTCATGCTGAGCCTACAGGAGGGAGGAGGTGATGTGGCTCAAAGGGAGGTCGTGGCCATGGAGGAAGCGTTCGAGACTGTTGGCGGCAGAGGCGTAGGTCTCGGCGGTGCGCTGTCTGTTGAGCTCCTGGAGCTGACTGGAGAGCCGCCGGGTGAAGGCGATGAAGGAGGTGGGGAGAGTTGTCATAGGGCTATATATGTAAATAGGAGTGGATAATGTTTTTTGTTCTTTTGCTCTTGTTCTCGTTTTTTTGTTGTATCTTTGCCAAAAGATAATATCTCCGGCTGTATCTAAGGCAGATGGGGAGGAAAGAAATAAACTAATCTGAAAAAAAACATGATGAACGTAAGAGTATTGGCGCTGGCATTTTTGATGATCGCTACACCATTGATGGCGAAGAAGAAACAGAAACAGGACCTGTTTCCCGATGGAACACCCGTTCCTGCATGGTTTAGCGAGACAGCAAGGGTAAACACAGAAAACCTTGGTAAGAGATATGTGCTGACCGACTATGGAGTGGTTAACGACTCCACGGTGCTGCAGACCGAAGCAATACAGAAGGTGATAGACAAAGTAGCTAAAGATGGAGGTGGCGTGGTTGTAGTGCCCAGCGGTACCTATCTCTCAGGTTCGCTCTTTTTTCCTCAAGGCGTCAACCTCTATCTCGAAGCCGATGCTGTGCTGAAGGGAAGTGACAGGATAAGAGACTTTAAGCTACATACCACACGCATGGAGGGACAGACCCTGAAATATTTCGCTGCTCTGGTGAATGCCGATGGTGTGGATGGTTTTACTATCGCCGGTAAGGGAACCATCAATGGCAATGGCTATAACTATTGGGAGGAGTTCTGGATTCGCCGACAGATGAACCGACAGTGCACTAACCTCGAGGCAATGCGTCCACGCTTGGTGTATATCTCCAACTCACGCAATGTCACCGTGCAGGATGTCCATTTGGTGAACAGTCCTTTCTGGACCAACCACCTTTATAAATGTGAGTATGTGCGCTATCTCGACTGCACTATCCTGGCACCTACCTCCGGGCTGAAGGCACCGAGCAGTGATGCTATAGATATCGATGTGTGTAAGAATGTGCTGGTGAAAGGTTGTTATATGAGTGTCAACGACGATGCCGTGGTGCTCAAAGGCGGTAAGGGAACATGGGCAGACCAGGACCCAAACAACGGCCCCAACTCAAACATCATCATCGAAGACTGTACCTATGGCAAGTCGCATGGCTGTCTGACCCTCGGCAGTGAGTCTATTCACAACCGCAACGTGATACTCCGTCGCTGTAAGTTTAAGGATACCAACAGAGTGTTGTGGCTGAAGATGCGTCCCGATACCCCCCAGCATTATGAGTATGTCACCATCGAAGATGTGGAGGGAGAGTGTGATAAGTTCCTTGTCGTGCGCCCCTGGACACAGTTCTATAAGGAAGAGAAACGTGACGACAAACCCCTCTCCACCTGTCATCATATCCTCATCAAGGGAGCAAAGGTGAAGAGCAAAAACTTCTTTGACGTGGGTAAGTCTGATAAGTATCAGATGCGTGACTTCACCTTTGAGAACTGTGAGGTGGAAGATGAGGCAGAGGCCTTCAACAAAACACTTATTGACAACTGCGTTACCAAGGGATTGAAAATCAATGGTGACGGTTATTGAACACCCTTCAATAGATGACTGACGGATGGAAATAAAGAGTAAGATAAAGAAAATGTTGGAACTGCTTCAGCGTTATAAGGCGCTGAAGTATGTTGTCGTTATCCTTGTCGCCGTGCTGATTATCGGCTTCCTGGATGAGAACAGTGTGTGGAGTCATTTCGTGAACCAACAGAAAATCAATGAGCTGCAAGAGGAGATAGACCGTCATAAGGCAAACTATAAGGCTGACCAACGGCAGTTGCAGGAACTTGACAGTAACCCCAAGGCGATAGAGAAGATAGCCCGTGAACGCTATTTTATGAAAGCCGACGACGAAGATATCTTTGTGCTAAGCGATGACAAACGAACAGCAGAACCGAATAACCATGAATAAGTTGAATAAAGTGGAGACTGTCGTCTTCCTTCTCGGAGGACTGATGATGGTTGTAGGAAGTGGCGCTGCCGTCTTCTTTCAGTCGTGGGCTCCCTATCTCTTTGCCATGGGCGCCCTGTGTTTTTGTCTGATGCAGTTTAAACAGCGATACGAGGGCAACAACTTCGTTATCCAACGATTGAGAAGGATGATGCTGCTCAGCGATGTGCTCTTTCTGCTCACTGCCTTCCTCATGTTCGCCGACCGTTTCAGTCTGTTCAGGTTGCTCAATGTGGATTATCTCGTCTATGTGCAGTATGTTCATAACAACTGGGTCGTGGTGCTCCTTGTGGCAGCCATGCTCCAACTCTATTCTATGCACAGGATAGGGGCTGAACTCGACAAAGAGGCAAAAAAACGCTAAAAGAAGATTGGGATATTTTAAATAGCATAAATTTTTTTCGTTACTTCGATAGAAGATAGTACATTTGTCGCTGAAGATTTATGAAAACAAGATTACGCTGTATGAGCAAATTATTCATAGCTGTGATGACCGTGCTGATGCTGACGTCATGCGCTCAATCTTATCATGTGCAAGGCACCTCGTCGGTCTCTTCCTTAGACGGGAGTAAACTCTATCTGAAAACCATTGATGAGGGAGAGCTGAAAACTATCGACTCCTGCGACGTGCTCCATGGGCAGTTTGTGTTCAGCGGTACGTTAGACACAGTGACGATGGCCAACCTCTATATGGATGAAGAGAGTCTGATGCCTATCGTATTGGAGAAAGGAGAGATAAGCATCACTATCGACAATGCTAACCAGATAGTGAAAGGCACCCTGTTCAACGACAAGCTCTATGATTTCCTTGACAAACACCAGCAGCTGGAAAACCAGTTGAATGAGTTAGCTCACAAGCAGAGTAGGATGATGCTCGACGGGATAGATGAGGAGACGATCAACAAGCAACTCGTAGGCGAGCATGAGCAGATCATGAAGGAAGAAGACCGTTTGGTCACTGGATTTATCGTGGAGAACTTCGATAATGTACTTGGCCCCTGGGGATTTATGATGATAACAAGCGGATTCCGTTATCCCATCCTCACACCCCAGATAGAAGATATCATGAGTAAGGCATCGGAGAAGTTTAAGAACGACCTTTACGTCAAAGAATATTATAAGACAGCGAGTGAGAACGAGGCACGTATGCAGGGACTGGACCCTGAGGAACAGCCGATGATGACTGGAGACTCCACTGCTGTCGCCTCACAGACCCAATCCCCCTTGATGAACATACCGCAGCATGATGAGAGTCATTAAGAATGCCGTTCTTGTCAACGAAGGACAGGAATGGACCGGAGGGGTTATCTTTGACCGAGGAGAGATTATCAGTGTTTTTTATGGTGAGGCGGAGCGTATCCCGCAGGAAGCGGAGGTCATTGATGCAGAAGGGGCTTATCTCCTGCCTGGAGTGATAGATGACCATGTGCATTTTCGCGAGCCCGGACTCACCGATAAGGCAGATATTGAGAGCGAGAGTAGGGCAGCGGCAGCAGGAGGAGTGACCTCTTTCTTCGATATGCCCAACACCAATCCTCAGACCACCACGATCGAGGCATGGGAGGAGAAGAACGCCCTTGCTGCCACAAAGAGTCACGTCAACTACGCCTTCTTCTTTGGTGCCACCAACGACAATGCACCCCTGCTGTCGTTGCTGGATAAACATCGTGTCCCAGGTGTCAAACTCTTCATGGGCTCATCAACAGGCAATATGTTAGTTGACCGTGATGAGACACTCAAGCAGCTCTTCTCTCAGTCGCCCCTGCCTATCATGGCCCATTGTGAAGATACGGAGATAATCAATGAGCAGATGCGCAGCTATCAGCACTTGTATGGAGATGACCCCGACGTGATTTATCATCCACAGATAAGAAGTGAGGAAGCCTGTTATCAATCGACGAAACGTGCCGTGGAGCTCGCACGCGAGACAGGAGCACGCCTCCATGTTGCCCATCTCTCCACTGCCCGTGAGCTGCAACTCATCCCCCCATATAAGAAAGGTGAACGTATCACCGCCGAGGTTGTCATCGGTCATCTCATGTTCTCCGATGAAGACTATCCCCAGTTGGGCAGTCGTATCAAAGTGAATCCATCTATCAAGAGCAAGAGCGACCAGCAGGCATTGCGCCAGGCACTCAGCGATGCTCATATCGCCGTAGTAGGCACCGACCATGCTCCCCATCTGCTCAGTGAGAAGGAAGGCGGGAGCAAGCACGCTGTCTCGGGAATGCCCATCATACAATACTCCCTTGTGTCGATGCTCGAACTCGTGGATGAGGGTGTGCTCACCCTACCACAGGTAGTGGCGCTGATGTGCCATCATCCGGCAGATATCTTTGAGATAAACAAACGAGGATATCTGCGAGCAGGCTATAAGGCCGACATGGTGATGGTGAGGAGAGGTGTACCACATACCGTTACCGCCACAGAGATTCTCAGCAAATGCGGATGGAGCCCGATGGAAGGACATACATTTGCATGGAAGGTGGAGAAGACCTTCTGCAACGGTCACATGGTGTACGACGGCCATCAGGTGGATACTGATTATATAGGGCAGGAACTCTCATTTAGATGACAACGATGCACCTGAGGAAGAAGATAACCTACCGGTTGAGCGAACTGTTGCCCTATATCAACTGGGCCTATTTCTATCATGCTTGGCAGGTGAAGGACGAGGGTGAACGGGAGCGGCTCCGCACAGAGGCTGAGCAGTTGCTCCAAACCTATGAACATCGTTATCATGCCTACGCACTTTTTCTCCTTGCCGATGCCAACAGCGATGGTGATGACCTGGTGATTGACGGCGTGAGGTTTCCCCTGTTGCGCGAACAGCAGTATGCCCCCAGGGGCTACTCCCTCTGTCTCTCTGATTTCGTGCGCCCTATGAGTCAGGGAATCCCCGATACCATAGGCATCTTCGCTACCACCGTTGACCGATCTATGGAGACCGATTTCTGCAGAGATGAGTATCAGCAACTGATGATGCAGCTCCTTGCCGACAGGTTGGCAGAGGCTGCCGCAGAGAAGATGCACGAAGAGGTGAGGAAGGTGGACTGGGGATATGCCCCTGATGAGCAGTTGACCATCAGCGAACTTCATGCAGAGAAGTTTCAGGGTATCCGTCCTGCCGTGGGTTATCCCTCCCTGCCCGATGCCAGTTGTAATTTTATCATCGACCGTCTGCTCCATCTCTCATCCATAGGTATCCGACTGACAGAGAATGGGGCGATGCGTCCTCATGCCAGTGTGAGCGGACTGATGCTTGCCCATCCCCGGGCCCATTACTTCTCCGTGGGGAAGATTGATGAGCAGCAGCTCAGAGACTATGCCCGTCGCAGGGCAGTGCCAGTGGCACTCATGCGCCGCTTCCTCGGTGCGATAGTGGTGGATGATGCCAACCTATCCCATAGGGATGAAGCAACCAGTGATAAGTGAGATAAAAAGCAATATATAATATATAATAAGTTGTAATCAAACCAAGGATTACTATGATCGCCCGCATCCTTCCTCTTCTGCTCTTCCTCATCCTCCTGCCCACCCTCTATATCGATTTGCACTATCTGCGACATCGTAGAGTAAGCGTATCGAGACGTCTGCTGTGGTGGCTACCAAATATCCTACTATTGGTCTTTACGCTCATCTTAGCCTCCATACCCCATTTCGCTCCGCGAGAGACCCATGTGCTCAATAGTTATCTCCTGTGTCTTGCGCTATGGACGATTCCCTCCTTTGTCTTCTTTCTTTGTTCGGTGATAGGGTGGGGCTGCTGCCGGCTCTTCCGCAGCCGCAGAAACTATGGCAATCTCATCGGACTGCTCTTGGTTGTTGGACTGTGGTATGTCGTAATCTATGGCGTGACACGAGGATTCACACAGCTCCGCGTGCGTCATCTCACCTTCTCCTTCCCCTCGCTCCCAGCCGCTTTCGACGGCTATAGGATAGTGCAGTTCTCCGATGTCCATATCGGTAGCTACTCCGGCATCTATTTCCCTCTCATGCAGCAAGCCATAGACAGCATCCATGCCTATCATCCCGACATGGTGGTCTTCACAGGCGACCTGCAGAATAGGGAGCCAAGAGAGATTCTTCCACATCGACAGTCGCTCAGCAAGCTCCATGCGAAAGACGGCGTGTTCTCAGTGATGGGTAACCACGATTATCCCCTCTATATAGGAGGCAGTGACAGAGAGAAAGCACAGCAACTCGCTCAGTACCAGCGTCTGCAGCGTGAGATGGGGTGGCAGCTCCTGCTCAATAGTCATGCGGTGATTCGTAGGGGAGCTGACAGTATCGTGATAGCAGGGATGGAGAACGACGGCAACGGTACCCATTTCCCACAATTGGGCGACATAGAGAAGACCTTAGAGGGAGTGACCGGCAACACCTTCGTGGTGATGTTACAGCACGACCCCACCTCGTGGCAACGTAAGATTCTCCCCCTGTCGCATGTCCAGCTCACCCTGAGCGGTCATACCCATGCCATGCAGTTCTCCCTCTTTGGCTGGTCGCCCTCATCCCTCATCTATAGAGAGAACAACGGGAGCTACACCACCGACGAAGGGCGTGCTATCAATGTGAGTAGCGGACTGGGAGGCTTTATCCCCTTCCGATTCGGCGTACCGGGAGAGATCGTTGTAATTACCTTGAAGAAAATTTCATAGTTATGATACATTGTCGTATCTTTGCAAGGAAAATAATAATGAGTAAGCAATGAAGTATTTATATTACCTCTATCAGTTGTTGGTGGCCCTTCCCCTCTTGGTTGTGGTCACCATTCTGACTACCCTCATTGTCTCCCTCGGGTGTGTGCTTGGCAACGGGCATTTCTGGGGCTATTATCCAGGGAAGTGCTGGGCATGGATCATCACCCGTCTCTTCCTTCTCCCTGTGACCGTAGAGGGGAGAGCGCACCTCAAGCCTGGACAGTCGTATGTCTTTGTCGCCAATCATCAAGGTGCTTTTGATATCTTCCTTATTTATGGTTTCCTCTGTCGCAACTTCAAGTGGATGATGAAGTGGGAGATAAAGAAAATCCCTTTTGTGGGCTTCGCCTGCAAGATGTCGCATCAGATATTCGTTGATAAGAGCGGGCCGAGCAGGGTGAAGGAAACCTATGACCAAGCCCGTGCTACGCTTAAGAGTGGCATGAGTCTGATGGTCTTCCCCGAAGGTGCCCGTACCTATACAGGCAAGATGCGCAGTTTTAAGAAAGGAGCCTTTATGCTGGCTGATGAGCTGCAGTTGCCCGTAGTGCCTATCACCATCAATGGATCGTTTAAGGTGATGCCGCGTACGAAGGACTGGCATTTCGCCCAGTGGAGTCCGTTGCGGATGACCATCCATCAGCCCATCTTCCCCGTAGGGCAGGGACATGATAACATCTCGACCATCATGCGTCAGAGTTATGATGCAGTGATGAGCGACCTTGAGGAGCAGTATAAAGACAAATGACTGTTATGATGCGCTGATGGTAGGATATTTTCTCGTCCAGCCATCCCATCTGAGACGCATCACACCGAAGAATGCCTCGCCGAAGATGCCGCCGCTCATCTTGCTCGTTCCCTCGCGTCGGTTGACGAAGATGACGGGTACCTCCTTGATGCGGAATCCTATCTTATAGGCAGTGAACTTCATCTCTATCTGGAACCCATATCCTTTGAAACGCACCTTGTCGAGCTCAATGGTCTGAAGAACGCGGCGTTTGTAGCACTTGAAACCAGCAGTGGTGTCGTGCACCTTAAAGCCCGTTACCATGCGCACATATTTCGAAGCGAAATAGCTCATCAGCACACGTCCGATGGGCCAGTTGACCACATTCACACCCGACACATATCTCGAACCGATAGCCACATCATAACCCTCGTCGTGACAGGCAGCATAGAGACGTGGCAGGTCGTTGGGATCGTGACTGAAGTCAGCGTCCATCTCAAAGATATAGTCGTACTGATGTTCCAAAGCCCACTTAAAGCCCATGATATAAGCAGTGCCCAATCCCAGTTTTCCCTGACGCTCAAGGATAAAGAGGCGATCGGAGAACTCATTGGAGATAAGTCCCTTCACGATAGCTGCCGTGCCGTCGGGCGAGCCGTCATCAATAATCAAGATATGAAAACACTTATCCAGACCGAAGACGGCACGGATGATTTTCTCGATGTTCTCCTTCTCGTTGTAAGTAGGGATGATGACAATGCTATCGCTTGTTTGCATAACCGTGAATTGATTGATTTCTTGCAAAGGTAATGAAAATGACTGAAACCTCATCAAAATAAGCGCCATGATTTTGAGAATAATAGTTAATTTATCTTGTCATACGACCATTCTCGCCCTTAGAGATGGACTTTGACTGACAAAATGGCAGTAAAACACCCTTTATTCATGCTCCCAACACCGAATGGCACGCTTTTGGCTAAAAGGATAAAAGAACGATGACCCTTGGCCGTCGGACAAAAACAATGTAAACAATAAAATAAGGTATAACATTAAAAACAAAACATTATGAACATTAAACCATTAGCAGACAGAGTACTTGTACTCCCTGCACCTGCAGAAGAGAAAGTTGGTGGAATCATTATTCCTGATACCGCAAAAGAGAAACCATTGCACGGAAAGATTGTTGCCACTGGTAATGGTACGAAAGACGAAGAGATGGTACTGAAAGCCGGTGATGAAGTGCTTTATGGTAAATATGCCGGTACAGAACTCGAGTTTGAAGGACAGAAGTACCTGATGATGCGTCAGAGCGATGTGCTTGCAGTGATTGAAGGATAAGATAGAATTTTAAGAAGTAACCAAAAACATAAGAATTATGGCTAAAGATATCAAATTTAATATGGACGCCCGTGAGGTGATGAAGAAGGGCGTAGATCAGTTGGCTAACGCAGTGAAGGTGACCCTCGGTCCTAAGGGACGCAATGTCATCATTGAGAAGAAGTTTGGTGCCCCCCAGATCACCAAGGACGGTGTGACGGTAGCCAAGGAAGTGGAGCTTGAAGACCACTTTGAGAACACGGGAGCACAGTTGGTGAAGAGCGTGGCCAGCAAGACTGGTGACGACGCAGGTGACGGAACAACCACTGCCACTATCCTCGCACAGAGCATCGTGAACGTCGGACTGAAGAACGTTACTGCTGGAGCCAATCCTATGGATCTGAAACGCGGTATCGACAAGGCTGTGGATGCCGTGGTAGAATATATCAAGAGCACCGCAGAGAAGGTTGACGACAACTATGATAAGATAGAACAAGTGGCTACCGTTTCGGCTAACAACGATCCAGAGATAGGTAAGCTCATCGCCGATGCAATGCGTAAGGTGAGCAAGGATGGTGTGATTACTATTGAGGAGAGCAAGAGCCGTGATACATATATCAACGTGGTAGAGGGTATGCAGTTTGATCGCGGTTACCTGAGTGGTTATTTTGTTACCGATACCGATAAGATGGAGTGTGTGATGGACAACCCATATATCCTTATCTACGACAAGAAAATTAGCAATATCAAGGATTTCCTCCCCATCCTTCAGCCTGCAGCAGAGAGCGGACGTCCCTTGCTCGTTATCGCTGAGGATGTTGACTCAGAGGCACTCACCACACTCGTTGTGAACCGTCTGCGTGGTGGACTGAAGATCTGCGCTGTCAAGGCACCCGGTTTCGGCGACCGTCGTAAGGCTATGCTCGAGGATATCGCAGTGCTCACCGGAGGTGTTGTGATTAGCGAGGAGAAGGGCTTGAAACTGGAGCAGGCTACCCTTGAGATGCTCGGTACCTGTGACAAGGTGACAGTGAACAAGGACAACACAACTATCGTGAACGGTGCAGGTGACAAACAGCTCATTGCCGACCGCATCGCCCAGATTAAGAATGAGATGGCCAATACCACCAGTTCTTATGACAAAGAGAAACTGCAGGAGCGTCTGGCTAAGATGTCAGGCGGTGTGGCAGTGCTCTATGTAGGTGCCAACAGCGAGGTGGAGATGAAGGAGAAGAAAGACCGTGTGGATGATGCACTCTGTGCTACACGCGCTGCCATCGAGGAAGGTGTGGTAGCAGGAGGTGGTACCACCTATATCCGCGCTCTTGAGAACCTAAAGAACGTGAAGGGTGCCAATGCTGACGAGCAGACAGGTATCAATATCGTGGAGCGTGCCATCGAGGAGCCCCTCCGTCAGATTGTTATCAATGCCGGTGGCGAAGGTGCTGTGGTAGTACAGAAGGTGCGCGAGGGTAAGGGTGACTTTGGTTACAATGCCCGCACCGATGTCTATGAGGATATGCGCAAGGCCGGTGTCATCGACCCTGCCAAGGTGGCACGAGTAGCGCTCGAGAACGCTGCCTCTATCGCCGGACTCTTCCTCACCACAGAATGTCTCATCGTGGATAAGCCTGAGGACAAACCTGCTATGCCTATGGGAGGTGCCCCCGGTATGGGTGGAATGATGTAAGAGATGTAAAAATGTGATGCTTTCAGCATGAGATAATACGCTGATTTGCAAACTACAGATATCAAATACGAGAGAGATGGGTGTAAAAAATCCACTTTCTCGTATTTTTTGTTGGATTATGGGTAAAATTTTGTTCTTTTTCTATACAATAATTATTTGGAATGTTGTAACTTTGCATCGTGATTATCATATCAAAGTGGACAATCCTTAGATTAAGAATATTTTTTTTGATTTGTTTTAGTAGATTAGTTTTTAAGTAGTTTGTTTTTAACGGAATCGCCTGTCGGGAGACAGGCGTTCTTTTTTTTAAAAAGGAAGTGAGATAGCTATCCAACATATTTTTGGTGTTCTGAGAAATAATATGTAACTTTGTTCGCAAAACAAAACACTATGAAACTAATCACCATCTTCTCTTTGACGCTCGCAGTGTGTTGCTGCCAGACGACACTGCTCATGGCTCAACAGCGTGTGGGCGATTTCATCGAATCACGTTCTAACAACGAAGACCAGCGAGGAGCAGAGCGATATCTGCAATATTACCCAGAACATGGACAGTTTGTGTGTGTCAATGGAAAAAACAGATACACCCGCGCCCTCTATGGAGGTTATACCGACTATAGGGTGGAGACGAGCGACATGCCTATCTTTGCCGTGTTTAAGAAAGGCAAGCATCGTAACATACGGTTTGAGGTGGATGGCGTTCCCGTTGATAATGTTGCCTGGTGCAAGGCAGCCTATGGCGACGGATGCCGCACCTATTGGCTCAGAGACAAGAGATGGGAGCAGGATGGCGCACCACAGGAACTCACCCTCCAGGTGCTGGCATTGCGCGAGGAAGAGGGAGCCATCTTCCGTTTTCAGACAAGCAATAAGCAGGCACCCAGGCGCGTGAAAGCTATCGTAAGTGATATCGCTAACAAGAAAATAAGGCGCAATGGCGATATGGGTGCCGACCCCTATGGAGTGTTCGAACCCTCCCCCTCGCGCGAACATCTTGTGGAGAGTGAACAGGTGAGCAAGACAGAATGGCAGGAGTCCTTCGTCGTGGTGAAGCTCAATGAAGTGGTGAAGATGAACCACGGAGAGGCACTCCATTTATGGCAGAAGACGATGGAAGAAAACCGTCTCCTCGCAGGGCGCATCACCTTCTCTACCCCCGATGAGTATATCAATACCCTCGGCAGTGCACTGGTGATGGCTGCCGACGGCGATTGGGATGGACAGACCTGGCTGCATGGATGTATAGGATGGCGAATGCCCCTGGCTGGTTGGAGAGCCGGCTATCTCGGTGATGTGTTGGGATGGCCCTCAAGAGCACGTTCACATTTCGATGCTTATGCCAAGAGTCAGGTGACAGAGGTGCCGCCCATCTATCCCCATCCCACCCAGGATGCAAAGTTGAACATGGCGCGCGCTGAGAAACGCTGGGGTACACAGATGTACAGCAACGGATATATCTGTCGTAATCCAGAGCGCAACAACCAGATGCACCATTATGACATGAACCTCAATTATGTGGATGAACTGTTATGGCATTTCCAATATGATGCTGACACGGCTTATATGCGTAAGATGTGGCCCGTGCTCAAAGCACATCTCGCATGGGAGAAGCGCAACTACGACCCCGATGGCGACCATCTCTATGATGCCTACTGCTGTATCTGGGCAAGCGATGCCCTCTATTACAGCGGTGGCGCTGTCACTCACTCCTCCGCCTATAACTATCGCGGTAACTACCTCGCTGCCCGTATCGCCACCCTCATCGGAGAGGATGCCACTCCCTATGAACAAGAGGCTGAAGCCATAAGGAAGGCGATGAACGAAAGACTGTGGTTAAAAGAGGAAGGGCACTGGGTGGAATATCAGGATCTCCTCGGTCTTCAGCGCAAACATGAGCGGGCAGCCCTCTGGTCGGTCTATACCCCCATCGACTGCGGTGTGGGTAGCGGAGAGCAGAACTACCGTGCCACCTGTTATGTTGATACCGTCATCCCCCATCTCCCCGTTGTCACCGCCGACGGCCGTTCCTATGGCTCCACCGTCTCCACATCCAACTGGCTGCCCTATTCCTGGAGTATCAATAATGTGGCAGCTGCTGAAGTGATGCACACCGCACTGGCTTTCTTCGAGGCAGGAAGGAGTGAGGCTGCCTATGCACTGATGAAAGCTAACATCATGGACCAGATGTATCTCGGGAACAGTCCGGCCAACTTCGGACAGTTGAGTTTCTATGACGCTGCACGTGGAGAGTGTTATCGTGACTTTGGCGATTGTATAGGTATCTCAGCACGCACCCTCCTCCAGGGACTCTTCGGTATCGTCCCCAACGCCCTTGATGGGAAACTCATTCTCCGTCCGGGCTTCCCTGCTGACTGGGACAGCGCCTCTGTCCATACCCCCTATGTGGACTACGCTTTCCGTAGGGTAGGGAAGAAGGCGATTTATCAGATTACCCAGAGGATGGCACAGCCCTTACAGGTAGTGGTGCGACAGCACCTCGGCAAAGGAACTTACCGTGACAGTTATGGAACAGCAGAGACCACCCAGACCATTGAGGTGGATATGCCCGTTGTAGTGGACGAGGCTGTGCGCTGTGAGCGACAAAAAGATACTCACACCGTCAATCGCTCCGCCCTCCTCCCGCAGGATGTGAAAGAGAGGAAGACGCAGAAGGTGAATCTGCAACCCTATTTCAACGCCAAGGTCTCCGATATCTTCCGGCAGCAGTATCTCTCTCCCCGTTCACCCTTCACCACCCTCCAGCTTCCTGTGCAGGGAATAGGCGAGTGGTGTCATCCCACGCTGACGGCAGACGTCAACGACTCCATCTTCCGTACTGCCATTCGTGGTGGAGAGGTGAACATCGCCGACCTGCCTTTTGCCTCGCCGAGCGAAGGGAAGAACATTATCTATACCTCGCTGTTCGACAACTATCCCGACAGTGTGGTGCTCCCCCTCAAAGGTAAGGCAAAGCACGTCTGTCTGTTGATGGCAGGCTCCACCAATCACATGCAGAGCCGCATGGTGAACGGACTGGTGACAGTGACTTATGCCGATGGTACGCGTGACAGTATGCAACTTGTCAACCCCGACAACTGGTGTCCTATCGAGCAAGACTACTATGTTGACGACCGCGCCTTTACGGTGGCGAAGCCCCGTCCGTTGCGTTTCTGTCTCGGAAAGAATGAAGAGGTAGAGGGAGCGATGCGCCCCCTGACAGACCGAGACCTTGGTGCCCGTTTAGGCATCAACGAGGTCTATGGCCGACCACTTCCTGGAGGAGCAGGACAGTTGCTCACCCTTCCACTTAAATCTGAGAAGAAGTTGCGATCGCTCACCCTCTGTACCCTCTCCAATGACGTGGTGATAGGCGTGATGGCCATTACCCTTGTGAAATAATAGAGATAACTTCGCTCTCCTCGCATTTTTTTCTTAATTTTGCAGAGAATTATGGAGAAGCTGTTAGCATTATATGAGCAGTGGGCAGGCAAACAGCCCGTCCGTGTGGAAAAACTGCCCGGCGCCGGTAGCAACAGAGTGTATTACCGGATGTGGGGAGAGGATGAACAGACTGTGGTGGGCGTAATCGGAACAAGTAGAGACGAAGATCATGCGTTCATCTATCTGAGTAATCATTTTGTCTCGTGCAAACTGCCCGTGCCTAAGGTGCTGGCGGTGAGCAGCGACGAGTTGCGCTATCTGCAGACCGACCTCGGCTCGCTCTCCCTCTTCGATGCGCTCTCAGGAGGACGCAATGCAGGAGGACGGTATACCGTGCAGGAGAAGAACCTGCTCGTGAAAACCATCCGCGAACTCCCTAACCTGCAGATACGGGGAGCCATGGGACTCGACTTCACCCATTGCTATCCGCAGCCCGAGTTCGACCGCAACAGCGTGCTGTTCGACCTCAACTATTTCAAGTATTGCTTCCTGAAAGCCACCGACCTCGATTTCCATGAACTCAAGTTAGAGGCCAACTTCCACCTCTTCGCTAAGGAACTAACGTCGGAGAAGTCGAATGCCTTCCTCTACCGTGACTTCCAGGCACGCAACGTGATGCTCGATGCCGAGGGGCATCCCTATTTCATCGATTTCCAGGGCGGACGAAAAGGACCTTACTACTACGACCTTGCCTCCTTCCTCTGGCAAGCCTCGGCAAAATATCCCCATAAGTTACGTCGTGAGCTCGTCTATGAGTATTATGAGTCGCTGAAAAACTATACCGAGGTGCCCTCGGTGCATCATTTCGTAGATCGCCTCAGTCAGTTTGTTCTCTTCCGCACATTACAAGTGTTGGGTGCCTATGGCTTCAGAGGATATTTCGAACAGAAGAAACACTTCATCGACTCTATCCCTCCTGCTATTCAGAACCTGCGCGAACTGCTGAAACTCAACTGCTTCCCCTATCCTTATCTCATGGATCTGCTGAGACGGCTCACCGAGTTGCCCCGTTTCGCACTGATAGAACAGCCAGCCGTGAGTCGTGCCGACGGTTATAAGACAACCGACGCCAATATCTATCATGCCCACCCCCAGGATGGTCCTGCCACCTTCTCTAAATACGATGGCAAGGGTCCTTTGGTGGTGCGCGTCTATAGTTTCTCTTACCGCAAGGGGATCCCTGATGACGAGTCGGGCAATGGCGGAGGATATGTGTTCGACTGCCGCAGTACGCATAACCCCGGACGTTACGAACCCTACAAACAACTCACCGGACTCGACGAACCCGTCATCCGATTCCTCGAAGACGATGGCGAGATTCTCACCTTCTTGGAGAGCGTTTATAAGTTGGCTGATGCACATGTGCGCCGATATATCCAGCGAGGTTTCACATCGCTGATGTTCTCCTTTGGATGTACGGGCGGTCAGCATCGCAGTGTCTATAGTGCACAGCACCTGGCAGAACATATTCACCGGAAGTTTGGTATCGAGGTGCATGTGGAACACCGCGAGCAGGGCATAAGAAGTATTCTGAAGTGAGACGAAAAAACACGACTATCTTTTGGTCATCTGACTTCTATCCATTATCTTTGCATCACAATAGACCGTCATGATACAAGCCATGATTTTTGCTGCCGGTTTAGGCACCCGACTCAAACCCCTCACCGACACCATGCCCAAGGCGATGGTTCGTGTAGGAGGGCAGCCGTTGTTATGGCATATGCTGAAGAGGATGGAGTGTGCTGGTGTAGGTCATGTGGTGGTCAATGTGCATCATTTTGCTACGCAGATAACAGACTATCTGAAGCAAAATAATCAATTTAATATGGATATCGTGGTGAGCGATGAGACCCGGCAACTTCTGGAGACGGGCGGAGGATTGAAGAAGGCTCGTCCGCTGTTTCTCCCCGACATGCCTCTGCTCATTCACAATGTCGATATCTTCAGCAATGCCCATTTTCCATCCCTTCTTGCTGATGACCCCACAGCCGATGCTGTGCTTCTCGTCAGCGAGCGTGTCACAAAGCGTTATCTCCTGTTCGACGAGACGATGAGGCTTGTGGGATGGACAAACATCGAGACGGGAGAGGTGCGCTCGCCTTATCCCCACCTCGACCCCAAGACCTGTCGTCGCTATGCCTTTGCAGGCATTCACGTCATCCGTCATCACACCCTGTTAGACGAGATGGATGCCTGGCCAGAGAAGTTTGGTATCATCGACTTCTATCTCCGTCAATGTGCCACCGCCCGTATCATCGGACATCTGCAGAGCGACCTCAAGCTCCTCGATGTAGGAAAGTTAGATACCATAGAAAAGGCAGAACAGTTTATCAAAGAAAATCAAATCTAATCATCAAGATATGCAACAGAAGATTATCATTCTCGATTTCGGATCGCAGACCACGCAGCTCATCGGACGTCGTGTCCGAGAGCTCGACACCTTCTGCGAGATTCTTCCGTACAACAAGTTTCCTAAGGATGATCCCTCCGTCATCGGAGTCATCCTCAGTGGCTCGCCTTTCTCTGTCCACGACCCTGAGGCCTTCAAGGTTGACCTCCGTCAGTTTGTCGGCAGGCTGCCGGTGCTGGGTATCTGCTATGGTGCACAGTATATCTCCCATGCCAATGGTGGCAAGGTAGAGAAGGCTGATAGTCGCGAATATGGCAGGGCACATCTCGAGACCATCGATACTGCCAACCCCCTCTTTAAGGGCTTCGAAACCCGCTCACAGGTGTGGATGAGTCACGGTGATACCATTACTGCCATCCCCGAGGGCTATAAGTGTATCGCTTCTACTGCCAATGTGAAGTATGCCGCTTATTATGCTCCCCAGCCAGCGCCTGCGGCAGGTCCCTCCCCATTGTGGGCTGTGCAGTTTCATCCAGAGGTGTTCCACTCAGTGCAGGGTTCCCTCCTGCTCCGCAATTTCGTGGTAGATATCTGTGGGTCACGTCAGGACTGGAGCGCAGCCTCCTTCGTTGATGCTACCGTAGCAGAGCTCAAACAGCAGTTGGGCAACGATCGTGTGATTCTCGGTCTGTCAGGGGGTGTCGATTCTTCTGTGGCAGCAGTACTGCTCCATCGTGCCATCGGCAACAACCTTACCTGTATCTTCGTTGATCACGGAATGTTGCGCAAGAATGAGTTTACCGATGTGATGCACGATTATGAGTGTCTCGGACTGAACGTTATCGGTGTTGATGCCAGTGAGAAGTTTTTTGCCGATTTGGCAGGAGTGACCGATCCTGAGCAGAAGAGAAAGATTATCGGCCGTGATTTTGTAGAGGTCTTCAATGCCGAAGCCAAGAAGATTGAAGGTGCCAAGTGGTTGGCACAGGGCACCATCTATCCCGATAGAATAGAGAGTCTGAATATCACAGGCAAGGTCATCAAGAGTCATCACAACGTAGGCGGACTGCCTAAGGAGATGAACCTCCAGCTCTGTGAACCATTGAAGTGGCTCTTCAAGGACGAAGTGCGTAGGGTAGGGCGACAGTTGGGTATGCCCGAGCACCTTATCACCCGTCATCCCTTCCCTGGACCCGGTCTCGCTGTCCGTATCCTTGGTGATATCACTCCAGAGAGAGTGCGTATCCTCCAGGATGCCGATGACATCTATATCCGTGGATTGCGTGAGTAC
Organism: Prevotella sp.; assembly: GCA_018385335.1. Classification (GTDB taxonomy): domain Bacteria; phylum Bacteroidota; class Bacteroidia; order Bacteroidales; family Bacteroidaceae; genus Prevotella. The sequence continues at coordinate 27,459 of JAHAZN010000083.1, read as the reverse complement.
AAGGTGAAGCTCGCTGGTGATGAGGCTCGCAGAGTGCTTGCTGCCGGTGTGCCGGCAGAGATGACGGATGGAGAGATAGAGGTGTCGCTCTACGACCAGGTATGGCAGGCAGGTACAGTGCTCCTCTCTACTGTCCGCTCGGTGGGTGTGATGGGTGATGAGCGCACCTACGAACATCCCGTGGCACTGCGTGCTGTCACCAGTACCGATGCCATGACTGCCGACTGGGCACATCTGCCTTACGATTTCATGGCCAAGGTGTCGAATGAGATTATCAATAAGGTGAGAGGTGTGAACCGTGTTTGCTATGACATCTCCTCAAAACCACCTTCGACCATCGAGTGGGAATAAGGAAACATACAATTATCCCAGTGAGAAAACATCCCTTCTTCAGGCAATCAACAGTCGGAAGATGGGATGCTTTTTGGTAGATATAAGGGAAAATGACAATGAAAAACAATGGTGGAAAAGCATCTTTCATCAGTAGAATGATTGTTTTTTATACACTTAGTGTTTTTTAACAGTAAAGATTGTCTTTGATACTGATTCTTTTGTATTTTTGCAACACGCAAAGACGTGGTGAAACATAGATAAAAGGATTTGCGACAAAGTGAAAAGCTTCCGCTAACCTTTGGATATGAAAACACGAACTCAGTACAGATATAATATGTACGCGTACCTATGTATAACCTATACCAGTAGTCTTTCAAGACGAATCATATATAAGTCAAGCTAATAACTAACTTTAATAACATTACTCAGTAATCTCAAATAGCTAACAACTAATTCGATGAGCATGGCGCCTAAGGCGTTGGCTCGTTAATTTATATAAAAGTATAACTCAATGTAAGAGAATAACTCTGCTAACTTTAATTAATAACTAAAAGCTTATGAGAATTTCTAAACTACTCGTTTCTGGAGTACTCTTGCTCGTGGCAGGCAGTACGCAGGCAGCTGTGGTCGATGGCGTAAGGCAAAAGCCCGTGCCAGAGAAGACAGCCTTTCAGTATGGTGAAGTCTACTATCTCTACAATGTAGGTTCACAGAAGTATTTCCTCGGTGACAACGACTGGACAACACGTGCCTCCGTTGGTGAAACCGGATGGAAAGTGCGTTTCAGTAAGTTTGTGGCTGAAGAGGGTGAAGCCTGGGATGGCAAGACTGTGCTGTTTGAAGACTCTGTTCTTACTGGTAATTCTAAAGGAAAATGGCTGAAGGTGTGGTTTACCACTTCAAAAGATGCTACATCAAGCAGTGATTATCTTGATGGTGGCTTGTACACCGACTTCAATAATCAGAAGGACTATTATTGGACGATTCTTCCTCAGGCAGACAATATCTATCGTTTTGCTGCCAGTGAGTCGAATCCCAACTATTTTGCTGATTCTATTCCCGGCCTTGCCAAAGGTCCGGTTTATGTTGGTTTCAATATGAAGGCAGAGTCAGATACCCGTGTATATGCTTTCTTGAATGATGACAATGCCGTTGACTGGTATTTCGTTTCTGCTGAAGCTTATAAAGCTAACCAAGCTTTGCTGGGTCTCTATCATTTGGCCCAGCAGTTGAAAGCGCAGATTGATCTTGCCAAGTCAAAGGGTATTGATGTAGCTGCATGGACCGCCATCTATGAGAATGAATCTTCTACAGAAGAGCAGCTCAAAGCCGCTATTGAAGAGGTGAAGACGGCTATCTCTAAGGCTGAAGAAAGCTCCGTTGATGCCAATCATCCTATCGACAAGACCAGTCTTCTTACCAACCCGGGCTATGATGATGGCAACAATGGATGGGCAGGCGATGCTCCTGGCTTCGGTTATGGTGCTGCTGAGCACTATAACAAGACCTATAACAGCTATCAGAAGATCACTGGTGCTGCCAATGGTGTGTACGCCCTCAGTCTGCAGGCCTTCTATCGCGCCGGTTGGTGTGCCAACTCTTATGATAACTTCAATAAGAAAATCAATGACTTGGCTAAGTTGTATGCAGTGGCAGGCAACGACACCGTGATGACCAGCATCATGAACGCCTTTGCCGATGCACGCGATTCTCGCATCGGTACCGGTTCTGAATATAACGAAAAGGGTAGCGACACCGACCCCGGTGCGGCTTTCATCCCCAATAACATGCAGGCCGCTGCCGCTTATTTTGAGGAGGGTCGTTATAAGAACAACATTGTCTTCTTCGGTGTTGACAACAACGACTTCCAGGTGGGTTTGATGAAGACCTCTAAACTGGATGGTGACTGGACCTTGTTCGACAACTGGGCACTTACCTATTATGGCAACTCTGCAGAGGCCTTTAAGAAATGGCAGAACCAAGTGTTGCTCAACGCTTACGATGCCACTACTATCCCCGACGGTACGCTGATGACCAAGGGTGCTGTTGACGCATACAATGCCGTGAAGAACGGTCTGCAGGATCCTACTTCAAAGGCTGATGTCCTTGCCAATATCAAGAAGGTCAATGAAGCTGCTGAAGCACTCAAGGCTAACATGGCAGCATGGGCTGCTTATCAGGAAGCTGTTAAAGCAGCAGACGCTACTGTTAACGACAATGATATCGCTGAGGGTGAATTGAAGGCACTTCTTGGTGACCTGGTATGGGGTGCCGAGGATGATATCATGGCCCTCACACTTACCACCGAAGAGGTGCTTGCCAAGGTTGATGAGCTCAAAGCCGCTAACGAAAACTGTATCAAGAACAGTATCAAGGTGGGTGCCGATGTCACCGACAAGTTCTTGGTGAACGCTCGTTATGAGAATGGTGCTACCGGTTGGAACGGCAGTCCTACAGTGAATGGACCTGCCACCAACAAGTGTGCTGAGAAATATGACACTGCTTTCGATGTTTACCAGGTGGTGAAGAACGCACCTGTGGGTGTTTATACGGTATCCCTCCAGGGCTTCTATCGTCCAGGTAGCAACGAGGTGGCATGGCCTATTTATGTAGAAGAGATGAAGTGGAACAAACCTACTACCATTTCTGTGTATGTGAACAACAATACTTCTGAACTGAAGAATGTTTATGACGAGCGGATACGCAAACCTGAACTCTTTGAGAAAACCGGCTTAGTAGGTCCTGCACCTTTCGAGGTAGAGGTTGCTGAAGGTGATACACTCTGGTTCGTCAACGATATGACCAACTCTGGTATCGCATTTGCTCAAGGTCTGTACACCTCCACTGCCTTCGGTCTCGTTGCCAAGAAAGGTGATGAGCTCCGCATCGGTATCAAGGGTGAGAAAGACAACGTATCACAGTGGGTATGCTGGGATAACTTCAAGATGGTTTACCAGGGCTTCAGTGCCGAGATTATCTCTCCTGAGTTGAGCAAGGCCATTGCTTCTGCTGAGACTTATATCAATGGTGACGCTCCTGCACAGCCTATGAGCAAGACCAGCTTCGAAAACCTGAAGAAGGGTATTGCTGATGGTAAGACCGCACTTAGCGGCACTGATGGCAAGGCCATGTTTGATGCACTCTCTGAACTCTTCGAAGCTATCGACAAAGCTAAGACTTCTGTCGTTACCTTTACTAAGTTGTTGGCAGAAGCTGAGGAACTGCTGACCATGTCACAGTCTACTTCTTGTCCTGCTTCTACTGAGACTAAGGCTCAGGCTGCTGCTCTTGCTGCTGAGGTGATGGGTGCTATTGAAGAGTGCACCATGGAAGATAGCGAGGTAGAGGAGTATCAGACCAAGATTGCCGAGATGATGGTGAAACTCCAGATTCCTGAGGGTGAGGCATCAGATACCAATCCTCTCAAGTTCACCAACGTCATCAAGACTCCTTCTTTCGAGGATGAGAATGGTAAGAACTCTATTGAAGGATGGAATTTCGTAGCAACCAAGGGTAGCTTTGGTAATAACGATGAGCAGAAGGGTGCATTACTCTATGAGTTCTATGAGAAGGAGAAGGTTGATATGTATCAGGATATCATCGGTCTGCCCAATGGTACCTATATGTTGAGTGCTGACGCCTTCTGCCGTATGGGTAGTAGTGAAAATGACATCGCTTCTTACGAGGCTAATCCCGACACTACCAGCAATGCATTCATCTATGCTACCAGTGAAGGTGTTACCAGTGGAGTGGGTATTAAGTGTATCTCTTCAGGTCACATGACTGATAAAATTGGTGTTGGCGCAGAGAATGAGGTGACCATCAATGGTACTACCGCATATCTCCCCAACGACATGATCTCTGCATCTGGCTACTTCTCATTAGGTCGCTACAAGCACACCGCTGTTGTTAAGGTGACTGACGGAAAGCTGCGTATTGGTCTGCGCAAGGACACCAAGGTACAGTATGACTGGTTGATCGTTGACAACTTCGAACTCTACTACTATGGTGAGAACAGCAGCATGGAGCCTTCTGGTGATCCCGTAGGCATCGAGAATATCAGCGACAGCAGCAAGGCTCAGTTGGTTGAGTTCTACAATGTGAATGGTACTCGTATGACAAGCCTCACCAAGGGTCTGAACATCATCAAGATGACAGCTGCCGATGGTAAGGTGACCGTGAAGAAAGTGGTGGTGAAATAACCCGAATAATTCTCCTATTGCTATGACAACAACAATGTTCATACAATAAATTATTGATAAGAAAACCAGGGGAGAGGCTTCGGCCTCCTCTCTGGATTTCTTCTTTTCCTAAAACTACCAGATAGATACCTTTGAAAAAGCACAACGCTCCGTCAGCCCATCCGAGCGCTCGACTGTCCCTATAGGCAGTGACGAGATTGGAGAAAAGACAGTTACGCTTTCCTGCGGGAGAGGATAACCATCTTGATGAGGAAACGAAGTGATTCCTTTTGATAAAAATCTAACAACTAATAACTAACTGATATGAATTCTGAAAAGGTAAGACATTGGGGCATCCGTCCTTTGCTTGCTGCAGCAGTGTTAGCCGGAGCAACCTCCCTAATGCAGTCGTGTGAGGATGAAATCCTGACAGGGCAGCCAGGATGGTTGGGCAACTCCATCTATGAGCGCTTGCAGGAGGAAGGTGGATACAGCACCACGCTCAAGTTGATTGACGACCTGGGACTGCATGATGTGATGTCTAAAACAGGTTCGAAAACCTTATTCGCTGCTGATGATGAAGCTTATAAGGTGTGGTTTGCCAACAATTCATGGGGCGTACGTGAGTATAAAGACCTCACCATGGCGCAGAAGAAACTGCTTCTCAACAGTGCTATGGTCAACAATGCCTATCTCGTGGAACTCCTCTCCAACGTGAGCGGCAATCCCCCAGAGACAGGTAAGTGTATGCGACGCGAGACGGCAGCGTCAATCTACGATTCAGTAGCTGTCGTCAGACCAGAGGAGATGCCCCACACCAGGTATTGGAGCCGCTTCGTTGAAGCTGGTCGTTCCATCCCTCTGCTCAAGGACGACAATGCGCCCACGATGATTCACCTCCTGCCAGCCTATATGAAGCACAACAAGATGAAGGATTCAGACTTGAGATGGCTGACCAACGGCGAGGCTTCTTCTATTTCAGAGGCCTATGTCAACGGAAGGAAGATCATCGAGCGTGATATCACCTGCAAGAATGGTTATATCCATAAGGTGGATGGTGTGATGGAGCCCGCCACCAACATGGCTGAGGTCATCCGTACCAACCCGCTCACCTCACAGTGGGGTGAGTTGCTCGACAGATTCAGTGCGCCGTTCTATAATCATAATGCCACCAAGGAGTATAACCGTCTTTATAACAATCAGGACTCGGTGTTTGTGAAACGCTATTTCAGTGAACTCTCTGCTGATGGCAAACTACAATATGACTCGGACAACAATAAGGTAGGAGCCCTGTTGGCCTTCGACCCAGGCTGGAACCACTATATGTACAGCAACACCATGGGCTACGACCTCCATTATGATGCTGGCGCTATGATCGTTCCAACCAACGATGCCCTGACCAACTGGTTCGAGTCTTCTGCCCTGAAGCGTCAGTTTGGCAAGTGGGAGAACGTGACCGACCTTGTGCTCTCCAAACTGTTGCGTGTCAACATGATTGACAATTTCTCCGAGAAGGTGCCCTCTAAGTTCGACAATATTCTCAACGATGCCAAAATAGAGATGGGTATCAAGGAGGAGAACATCAAGGAGTGTATCATGACCTGCAACGGTGTGGTATATATCGTGGATAAGGTCTTCCCCCCAAGCGAATACTCATCGGTGGCGTTCCCCGCTCTTATCGATCAGGACAACTTCAGTTGTATCTATTGGGCCATCGATGCCTTGGAGTTCGACCCCTATCTGGGCTCTATGGACTCTCGCTATGGCCTGATTCTTCCCACCGATGAGGCATTAGTCCATTACATCGACCCTATCTGTTATGGTGAGCCCGATCAGTCGTATCTCAAGTTCTATTACGATAAGGTAGATAAAGAGGTTAAGGCAGAGCGTTGGTCACTTACCTATAACGAAGATGGTACACCAAATTTTGAAGGTGGAACACGTCTGCAGTCTAACGTATCTGAGAATATCATCAAAGACCGTTTGGAAGACTTGCTCGACCAGTGTATCATCGTTCTCGACCACGCAAACAGTGATGTGCAGAACAAGGTGAGCGAAATCGACAACAGCCACTCCTTCTATAAGACCAAGGGCGGTTCACTTATCAAGGCGAAAGTGAATGGCGGCAGTTTTACTTTTCAGGGAGGATGGCAGATGGAGCACAACCTCGGCATTGAGATTCTTCCCGAGGATGTTATCAAGGCAGAAAACGGCCATTCTTATGTCGCATCGAGTATGCCCTTTGGTGCCTCGAAGACCGTCTATAATGTTGTGAGCACTAAGGACGAGTATAAGATGTTCTATAAGATGCTCAACGGTGGCGACCCCGACAGTGTCACTACCAATCTCTTGGTTTCCTCTATCAGCAAGGACAAGTATTCCTGTCCAGGTGCAGCTACAGGCAACTTGAACATGCGTCTGTTTGATAACTACAACTACACGGTCTATGTACCCAAGAACGAAGCTATCCAGAAGTTGATAGACGAGGGCTATCTGCCCACATGGGACGATTTTGACACCTATTATCAGTTGCTTGAGAATACCAGCGACCCCGACCTGCAGGAGACCTATCGTCATGCCTGCTATGTCATCAAGAACCGCATCTGCGACTTTGTACGCTATCATGTACAGGACAACTCCGTGGCCATCGGTGGTCAGGAGGTCAACGGCACTGCCTATGAGTCGATGTTGCGCAATCCAGTGACCAACCGTTTCTATCCCCTCACCGTGAGCTCCAACAACAGTGGACTCACTGTGGTCGATGCCTTGGGCAATAGTCGTCATGTCACGATGACACCTGGCAACTACAATGAGATATGCCGCGAATACTGGTTGCAGGGCAAGGGCAATGCCCGTACGATTTATCAGGCATCAGATGCTGTCATCCATCAGATTGATGGAGTGCTGATGTATGAGAACCTCACCAAGTGGAAGGACGAAATAAATATCTAATAGACTATGAAAAAGAACAAGAGATATACAGGCATCTTCCGCCTCTTTGCCCTTGCTGCAATGGTGTGGATGGCCATCAGTGCCTCAGCGCAGATTACCTCGGTACGCGGTACGCTGAGCGACGATATGGGTCCGCTCATGGGTGCCACCGTATGCGAGATTGATGCTACAGGACGTATCATAGAGAGTACCGTGACCGACTTCGACGGTAACTTCACCATGAAGATACGTAACGTGAAGGACAAGATTCGTTTCAGTTATGTCGGTTTGAAGACTGTGACGCTCCCTATCAACAAGACCACATACATCATTAAGATGGTGTCGGCCACGATGATAAAGGAAGTGGTGGTGAAGTCGAAGCGCCGTATGCAAGGCAACAACCTCCCCATCCCGCAAAGGGAAATCTCCTATGCTACACAGAGCATCTCTATGAAAGAGTTTGAGGGACTCGGTATCACCTCAGTGGACGAAGCCCTTCAGGGACGTATCGCCGGTCTTGATATCATCGGAAACTCCGGTGACCTCGGCTCAGGTTCTACCATGCGTCTGCGTGGTGCCGCCTCTCTCTCATCGCTTACCGATGCCAACCCACTGATTGTGGTAGATGGTAACATCCGAGATGTTGACCTCTCCAATTTTGATATCCAGGGAGCCAACAATGAGAAGTTTGCCGAACTGCTCAATATCAACCCCGAGGACATCGCCAACATCAATGTGCTGAAGGATGCAGCTGCCTCGGCTATCTATGGTAGTCAGGGAGGTAATGGTGTGATAGAACTCACCACCAAGCGTGGTGCCAAAGGACCAGCCAAGGTGACCTACTCGCTGAAACTGACCGGAACCTACCAGCCCGACGGCTATGACCTTCTCAACGGTGACGACTACACCATGATGTTGAAGGAGTCTTACTTTAACCCTGCACAAAACGACAATGCCAGCAATGTGAATGAGTTGAACTACGATCCTTCGTTCTCAGAGTATCAGCAGTATAATAACAATACCGATTGGCGTGATGCCGTCACCCAGTGGGGTCTGCGTCAGAACCACTATGTGTCGGTGAGCGGTGGTGGCGAGAAAGCCTCTTTCCGTATCGGTGGAGGTTTCGACCATGAGACAGGTACTATCATCGAGCAGAAACTCAACCGTTTCTCTACTCGCGTGGCACTTGACTATACCATCAGCCAGCGCATCAAGGTATCGACCAACTTCTCGTTGACCTATACCAAGAATGACCGTAACAGTGACAACCTGCTTTGGTTGGCCATGAAGAAGATGCCTAACATGAGCATCTATGAGCAGGACCCCATCACAGGTGCTGATACCGACCGCTACTATACGATGTTGCAGAGCGGTTCCAACATCTTCAATGAATCGAGAGCAGGAGCTAATGACAACCAAAAGGCCTATGTCAATCCTGTGGCCAGTGCCCATCTTGCCAAGAACCAGCAGCGCACTTACGACCTTTCGCCCGAGTTGATTATCAACTACCAGCTCCTTGGCATGGATGAAGATCATTGGCAGTTGAACTGGCGCGGAAGTGTCTATATGAACGTCTTCAACCAGTATGATGACTCTTTCTATCCTGCCGAATTGAAGACTGTCAGCTGGCAGAATGGTCTGAATACCTCTTACTCAGGCAGCAGCAAGAGTGTGTCGTTTAACACCAAACAAACCCTCACGCTTATCCCTGCCTTCAAGAATAAGGACCACTCAGCGATGATGATGGGACGTGTGGAGCTCACCTCAGGCTCACGCACAGGTTCTTCTACCAGTGGTAAGGGGTTGCCCTCAGGAGGTGTGGAGAGCCCCGATGCCGGTGGATTGATTACAGGTCTGAGTTCTTGGTATTCAGAGTGGCGTTCCCTCTATTTCACCTACTCAGCCCACTATGCCTATAAGAGTCGTTATGTGCTCGACTTCACCCTCCGTGCCGACGGAACGACGAAGTTTGGTCCCAACAAACGCTGGGGATATTTCCCTGCCGTATCAGGAAAGTGGATTATCAGCGATGAGCCCTTTATGAAGTTTGCTCAAAAATGGCTCTCCATGTTAGCCCTTCGTCCCAGTTGGGGAAAGACAGGCCGTCAGCCCCGTCAGGACTATCTCTATGTAAGTACCTATGTGTCGGGTAACAAATATCTGGACATGAATGCCATGCGTCCAGAGAAGATTCGTCTCACCGACATGCGCTGGGAGATGAACAACAGCTATAACCTCGGTATCGACTTCGGACTGTTGGATGATCGCCTCAACCTCTCTTTGGAGATCTATCAGCAAAAGACTACCGATCTGCTTAATGAGAATTACCGCATCCCCTCCAACACCGGTTATAACACCGTGGCCATCCGCAATGGTGGTGAGTTGAGGAACACGGGATGGGAGTTCCATATCAATACCAACAAACTCATCAAGAAGAATAAGTTCTCGATGGACTTCAATGCCACCTTCAGCAACAACCGCAATGAGATTATCGACATGGATGCTTATGTGTTGGAGAGCAAGAACTCCGTCTTTGCCTATAACAATCGCGAGTGGTTGCGCCGTGTGCAGATAGGTAACCCCTTCGGTGCCATCTACGGTTTCCGTTATAAGGGAGTCTATCAGTACAACTACGACACCTTCGCCGCCCTCAGTCCTGAGGAGCGTGAGGCGTTCCTTGCTTCGGGCAAGACCGCTCCCGTCGCCCTCAATGCCCAAGGAAAGGTGATTACTGATGCAGAAGGCAACCCCGTGCGCATGATGTATAACTACAGCAACGACGCTTCAGGCAAGAACTATAAGTTCTGTGGCGGTGATGCTATCTATGAAGATGTCAACCATGATGGTAATATCGATGCCCTCGACATCGTTTACCTCGGCAGTTCGCTGCCCAAGCTGAACGGTGGTTTCGGTTTCACCTTCAACTATGGCGCTTGGCGTCTCACCACCCAGTTCACCTACCGTATAGGTAATAAGATTCTCAACTTGGCACGCTTAGACTCGGAGGCGATGATCTCCAATGACAACCAGAGTCAGGCAGTGAACTACCGTTGGCGTAAGGAGGGCGACGTCACTTCCATCCCCCGTGCAATGTATGGAGGTAACACCAACTACAACACCTTGGTGAGTGACCGCTTTGTGGAGAAGGGCGACTACCTCCGTATGAACTATGCGCAGATTTCCTACGCCATCAACAAGAAGCATCTGAAGTGGATTGGTCTCAACCGCATCAGCGTCTATGCCAGTGTGAACAACCCCTTCGTGATCACCAAGTATTCCGGTGTAGATCCCGATATCGTGAACAATGGCTATGACCCCGCCATGGACAATGCTCAGACCCCACGTTCACGCTCCTATACCCTCGGACTGACTGTAGATTTCTAAGCGTTAACTCAAGAAAAATCAATAGATATGAAAACAAAATATATGAAAATAGCCTGCGCAATGGCAGCACTTGTAGGCTTCTCGTCGTGCAACGATTTCCTTGAGGTGGAACCGCAGGACAAGATCCTCCTCGACAAGTTCTGGAATGAGCGCGCCGATGTGGAGTCGGTAGTGGCCAGCTGTTACAGTTCGCTCCAGTCGTCTGCCTGTATCAAACGAATGATGATCTGGGGCGAGGCACGCAGTGAGAACATGGATGCAGGAAACAACATTGACAAGGATGTGAACCTCAACAACATCTTCAAGGCCAACATCACCTCTACCAATCCCTATACCGCCTGGGTGGACTTCTACTATGTCATCAACACATGCAACACCATCATCAAGTATGCTCCTGGTGTAGCAGCCAAAGACCCAGGATATACCGATAGTGAGTTGAAGGCGACCATTGCCGAGGTGACTGCTCTGCGCTCCCTCTGTTATTTCTATCTCATCCGCACCTTTAGGGATGTGCCCTATACAACGGAGCCCTATATCGATGATGACCAGACGATGGACCTCCCCGCCACAAAGTTTGAGAACGTGCTCGACCAGCTGATAGCCGACTTGGAGGGAGTGCGCAATGATGCCGTGGTTTACTATCCCAACAGCAAACCCCTCTATCAGACGGGACGCATCACCCGCACTGCCATCGATGCTATGCTCTGTGAGATGTATCTCTGGAAGAAAGACTACCAGCGGTGCATCCATTATGCCGACGAGGTCATCGCACAGATGAAGCGTCAGGAGGAGTTAAGAGAGCAGGAGAATGGGTTGAATACTCAGACAAAGGATGAGGATATGGAAGGTTATCCCCTCTTGCCCTGCCGTTATAGCAACAGCCAGAACGTCTTCGGCAGCGACTATATGAAATTGTTCGGAGGCACTGGCAACAGTTCTGAGTCTATTTTTGAACTCTCCTTCGTGAAGGACGATGACAACATGCCAGCCAATTATGCTGTGGCAGAATTCTATGGCAACGCAACAAACATCATGGGCTTCGCCTCTGCCTCCTCTTATATCGGTGGCGATGTGGCGCAGGAGCAGTGGAAGGTGTTTGCCAACAAGCTTGATGCCCGTTACTACTACGCTGTGATGGCAGGTTCATCTACTTACAGCATCTGCAAGTATGCCTGGAAGAATGTACAGATAGAAACTACGGGAAGTTCTGCTGCAGGAGCAAAGGTTGAAACATTGTATTCCAATATGTATCCTGAAAAGCACGTGCAGGCCAACTGGATTATCTACCGCCTTACTGACATTATGTTGCTCAAGGCAGAGGCCCTCACCCAGCTGATCGCTTCTGATGACGCATCGCTGTCGGATGCCGACAAGGACTATCTCAATCAGGCATTCCGTTTGGTGGCTGTTATCAACAAACGTTCGCTCTGCCAGTATCCCCGCAAGGACACCCTCGACATTAGCAACTTCGGAACGAAGGCTGCCATCGAAGAACTGGTGTTGAATGAGCGCCGCCGTGAACTGATGTTCGAAGGCAAACGCTGGTATGACCTTGTGCGCAAGGCACGTCGTGATGGCAAGACCGACTATCTTAAGTCGCAGTCATGCAACAAGTATAGCAGCAACAAACAGTTGGTGGAGAGTAAACTCACCCGTATGGCTGCCATCTATTGGCCCTATAACAACGATGAGTTGAAGGTGAACAAACACCTCCATCAGAATGAAGCCTTCGGAACAGGTTTGAACGACAGTTACGAATAGGCCTCGCACGAGAGATTGACAAATGAAGAATAACAGAAAAACTGTATATCAACAATGAAAACATTCAGATATTTAATGCTCAGTCTTTGCTTCCTGGTGGGTGGCATCAGCCTTGTGGGCTGTTCCGATGAGCCAGACAGCGAAAACTTCTACACCTTCACGGGTGAGATGATGAGCGACTACCTGAAGTCGCGCAGTCAGTACTCGTCGTTTACCCAGGTGGTAGAGCGTGCCCACATGATGGACCTTCTCTCTGCCTATGGTCACTACACCCTGTTTCTTCCCACCGATTCCGCATTCTCCGACTATCTCAGTCAAAAGAATCGTCTTTACGTCGATAGGGATATCAAGTCGGTGAACGACCTAACAGATGCAGAGTGTGACACCATCGCCCGTACCCATTTGGTGAATAATATGTACACCACGATAGAGATGATCGACGGTACCCTACACACCCCGAATATGAACCGCCGTTATATTCAGATCACCCATGAGTTGGATGAGAACCTTAACTCCGTGGTGGTGCTCAACCGTTCCGCCAAGATCTACTTTGCCTTGCAGGACGACTCGGTAGAGAATGGTGTCGTTCATCCTATCGACAAAGTGTTGGAGAATACCAACAGTTCGGTGGGTCAGATTGTGGAAGACAACCCCGACGTGAGCTTCTTCGCTGAAGCCCTTAAGGTCACAGGTCTGGTGGACTCCTTAGAGTATATCAAGGACGACAGCTACGATGCAACTGCCTATCCTAAGTACACCTATACCTCCGACTTCTGGAAAGAGGTGGCCAAAGTGCCCGAAGATAAGTATAAGGGTTTCACTGTCTTTGTTGTTACCAACGAGATTCTCAAGCAGAAATACGGTATCACCTCGGAGAATAGTCTAAAGCAGTTGTACGACCTGGCCTGCCAGCTGTATGACCCCGCCTATCCCGATGATGTCAATCAGCCCTATCATGCGTTTAACACTACCTTGGAGGATGGGACCAACTCACTGACCCACCGCAAGAACCCCCTCAACCGTTTCGTGGCTTATCATATCCTCACCCGCGACGTGAAGGGTTACGACTATCTCACCCCGTTGGTGCTCACCCAGAACTACTATAAGGGAGCCATCGGTATCAAGACCGACAAGATGAATCCCAACGACTGGTATGAGACCCTCATGCCAAACTCCATGATGAAGATCGAACAGCTCACCGTGAGAGGAGAGGGAGGAGCCTTCCTCGGACAGACGGGCGTGCTCAATGAGCGTTATGCCAACCGCCGATATGACGACAAGTATCAGATTGAGGGCGCACAGATTCTTCCCACCATTCCTTCGCAGTATGTACAGGACGCACCCAACGGCCGCTATTTCTATGTGACCGACGTGATAGCCTACGACAAGAAGACCCGCGAGGAGGTGATGAACTGCCGTATTCGTATGGACTTCTCTACTGTCTTCCCGGAGATAATGACCCAGGGTATCCGTCTCAACGGTGACCCCACACAGGACGACAACTCCGGTACGCCCGACTATAATGGTAAGAACGGTTTCAACTATTATTTCCCCGACGGCTATCTCGACGGAGTGTCTATGCGTGGCAACTGCTACTTCGTGTATCGTCGCCCCCACTGGAACTTCTGGTCGTATGAGGGAGATGAGTTCAACCTCTTTGGCGACTACGACTTCACCTTCCGTCTGCCTCCCGTTCCCTGCAAGGGTACCTATCAGTTCCGCCTCGGCTTCTGTGCCCTTCCCACCCGTGGTGTGGCGCAGATCTACTACGACGGTAAACCTCAGGGCATCCCTGTGGATATGCGTAAGTTCCTGACCGATCCCTCTATCATGGGAGACCAGTTTAAGCCCGATGGCAAGAACTACACCGACTTCACCGAAGAGGAGAAGGTGGAAGACCAGAAATTCCTCAAGAACAAGGGCTGTTACCGTGGTGCCTACGGAGGTTATCACACGTCCGGCGGTAGTACCATCAATGAGTTCGTGAACAACGAACGCACCTTCCGCCGCGTGCTCTGTACCGCTACCATCGACCCCGATGACGGTACCGACCACTATATCCGCATCCGTTGTACCTCGACGAGCAAGTTGGGCAACAACAATGAGTTCATGATCGACTATCTCGAGATTGTCCCCAAGAGCGTGTATGCTGTTGATGGCGAGGGAGAGATGGAAGACGATTTGTAATCAAAAGCAGTTATCGATATGAAGAAGACTATCAATCATTATATGGCGGCAGCAGGACTGGCGATGTCAGTCCTAGCCCTCGGCGCCTGCAACGACGAATGGGATGACCACTATGATGTGCAGGGCATAGGTGCCGGAGGCAATGTCTCCCTCTGGCAGACTATCACTGCCAATGAGGAGCTTACCAATTTCGCCCGTGTGCTCGAAGCCTGTGGATATCAGTCGAAGTTGGCAGGTGATCAGGTGTTCACCGTGTTTGCACCCAAGAACAGCGGGTTCTCCGCACAACAGGCAGACAGCGTCATCGCCCTCTATGAGCGCGAGAAGAGCAAGGGAATCATCACCAAGGACAACAAAGCCATCAAGGAGTTTGTGCAGAACCACATCGCCCTCTACAACCACTCCGTGGCTCAGGAGGGAAAGGACACCTCTATCGTGATGATGAACGGCAAGTACCTCTCCTTGGGTTACGGACAGTTTGCTGGTCAGACGCTCACCTCAAGGAATACGTTGACGAAGAACGGCATCCTCTTCACCACGGAGCAGAGTGCTCACTATCTGCCCAACGTCTTTGAGTACCTCGGTACCGATGCCGCGTTGGACAGCCTGTCGAAGTTCCTTTATAGCTATAACAACTATAAGTTCGACCCCGACCAGAGTGTGCCGGGAGAGATTGTTGACGGTCAGACGACCTATCTCGACTCTGTCAAGGTGTTGGAGAATGTGCTGCTCGATACCTATTTCGCTCCTATCAACAATGAGGACAGTACCTACTGGATGGTGGTGCCCGACAACAGCGAGTGGGAGAGGCTGCTCACCCAGTACCGTCCCTATTTCAATTACAACAAGCGCATTGCTAGCCGAGACTCTCTGGCTTATCTCTATTCCCACCTCTTCATTCCCAACGGGTCGGTGTTCAGCATGGGATGGAACACGGAGCAGTCGTTCAACGACTCCGCCTATTCAGTCAATGCCCGTCCCTACTCGATGAGAGAGAAAATCTATGGTTTTGCCGATGCCAAGTACTATGTCTATGACAAGCCCTTTGAGCCCGGTGGTGCCTTCTATGGAGCAGAGAAGATACAGTGCAGCAACGGTGTAGTGCTCAAGGTGCCGCAGTGGAATATCCAGCCCACCCAGACCTTCTTGTGGAGAATCAAGGTGGAGGCAGAGAGTGCAGGCTACCGCAAGGAATATGACGAATCGGCCGGACGTACACCGACCTTCGTGACCGTGGTAGATACCTCGGAGTTCTATAACAAAGTCTCTAACCATGCCTATTTGGAGATCCTCTCACAGAGCAAGGACTCCAAACCTTCGGTGACCTATTACATCCCCGACATCTTCTCCAATGTGCCCTACGACATCAAGTTGGTGATGGCGCCTGCTTTGGCTGGTGACCCCAAGGCCACGGAGGAGCAGCGCAAGAAACTCTTGGTCGATGTGACGCTGGGCTATGAAGATAAGGACGGCGTAGAACAGACTACCATGTTGAAGAGACGTTTTGAGTGTAAGCAGGATGTGGTGGATACCATCATGGTGGCAGAGAACTATGTGTTTGAGACCTGTACCTTTGAAGTTGATCCTCAGGTGACCTTGAAAGTTGCCTCTTCCGGTCGTCCACCGGGATCAAGCAAAGATCAATACCAGACCTCGCTGCGTATCGACTGCATTATCCTCGAACCCAAGGTAGGTCAATAAGAATGAAGGAAACAGAATAGTAACATTGAATAACTGATGACTATGAAACGATATATCATTTGGGGAATCACGTTGATGATGGCTTTCCCGCTTTGTGTTTCGGCACAAGAAGACGAGACTGAAGAGCAGGAGCAGACAGCTCGTGTGATAACCCCCAAGAAGAAAGTGTTTGACACCCGTATGGTGAAGGGCCGTGTGCTCGATGGAGCGACCCTGTCGCCTGTTGCCGGCGCCATTGTCAAGGCAGGTGGTGTCAACGGCTACAGTGTGCTCACCGAGGACGACGGTTCCTATGAGCTGAAGGTGCCCGTGTTCGCTACCTCCGTCTATGTCTCTTCTCCCGACCACAATGGCGTGAGCCATGGTCTGGCCAAAAGCGAGGAGCAGAACGACATTCTTCTCTATACCACCGCCTTTGCCAAAGACTATCAGGAGCAAGAGAACCTACGCAACGACAAGACCGCATCAGGCTTTGCTTATAGCAGTGCCGTGAACATCAAGGAAGAGTTGCAGAAGCAGTTGTGAGCCTATGCCTATACCACCACGCGCAATGGTACGCAAGGTGTGGGTAGCGTGACCTTTATTCAGGGACTCAACTCCCTCAACGTGAATGCCCAACCCCTGGTGGTTGTTGACGGTGTCGTTCTCGACCAGCAGTATGGACGAGAGATGTTGCACGACGGATTCTATAACGATATCTTGAGTAACATCAACCCCTCTGACATTGAGAAAGTGACCGTGATGCGCAACGGTACCGCCCTCTATGGTGCCAAGGGAGCCAACGGTGTCATCCTCATCGACACCCGACGCAACAAGTCGATGGCTACACGTATCACAGCCAGCCTCTCGGCAGGCGTGACCTTCCAGCCCAAGTATTATGAGATGATGGATGCCAACGGCTACCGCAACTATGCTTCGGAACTGCTGAAAGGAACAGGAACGACAAACACCGACTTTAAGTTCCTCAACGATGATCCCAACTATTATTACTACAAGCAGTATCACTGTAACACCGACTGGAAAGACTATGTCTATCGTGAGGCATGGACCCAGAACTACGGAATCAACGTGGAAGGTGGTGATGCCATTGCCAACTACAACCTCTCCGTGGGTTACACCAATGCAGAGAGTACGATGGAGTATAACGACATGAACCGTCTGAATATCCGTTTCAACTCAGATATCTCTCTTGGCAGTCGCCTCTCTGTGCGTTTCGATGCGTCGTTCTCCAATACGACCCGTAACATCCGCGACGATGGTGCTCCTGCCAGCTACGACGAAGGAACACCCACCGCACCTTCCTTCCTGGCCTATGCAAAGAGTCCATTCATGAGTCCCTATAGCTATGGACGCGGACAGTTCTCTTCTTCACAGTTTGACGTAGAGGATGAGACCTATCTCGATGAGGCCCTCACCGCCCTAAGATATGTCAACTACAACTATCGTCTGGGTAACCCAGCAGCCTTCAATGAGTATGCAGATGGAGAGAACAAGAACCGTTTTGAGAACTCATTGCTCAACATCAGCGTGAAGCCTAAGTTTGTCATCACCCCCAACCTCTATGTGTCAGAGCACTTCAGCTACAGTCTGGTGAACACCAGCGAGATGTATTACGTGCCTATCAACGGTGTGCCAAGCTATTATGTGTCGAGCGTCTATGCCTATCGCGAGAACGAGGTGCGCTCCCTGGCTTCTAAGCAGAACTCGGTGATGAGTGATACCCGTTTAGACTGGAGCAACCGCTACAATGCCCACAGCCTGCATGTGTTTGGAGGGGCCCGCATCCACTGGGAGACCTACACCTACAACTCACAGTTGGGTTATGACACCGGTAGCGACAAGACACCGTTCATGAGTGCCGCGCTGAAGAATGCCACCTCTAACGGTCTGAATGAGTCGTGGAACACCATGAGCCTCTATGCCCAAGCCGAATACAACTACAAGGGACGTTACTTCCTCCAGGCTAACCTTACTGCCGACGGCTCATCTCGATTCGGTGAGGATGCCGACGGACTGAAGGCTTTGGATGCTGTGTGGGCCATCTTCCCCTCAGTGCAGGCCTCTTGGGTGCTGACCAACGAACCATGGTTGGCCAATAACCCCAGCATCAACTACCTGCGTCTCACCGCCGGTTATGACGTGAGCGGTAACGACGATATCGACTACTATGCTGCCCGCAGCTATTTCCAGGGCAAGGTGTTCATGAACTCCGTTTCCGGTCTTTCCTTGGCCGGTATCGGTAACACCACCATCCAGTGGGAGACTACCAAGCGCTTCAACCTCGGCTTAGAGGCCAGTCTGTTGAACAACCGCATTGGTGTGAGCGTCAACTATTTTAAGAGCAAGACCGACAACCTGCTCACCATGCAGTCGTTGGGCTTCCTCTCCGGCTTGGATAAGAACTGGAGCAACGGAGGCAAGTTGGAGAACGAGGGTTATGACTTCTCTATCAACGCCAAGGTGCTCGCCTTGAAAGACTGGTCATGGCAGTTAGGTGCCAGCGTAGGTCACTACAAGAACAAGATTACCGCCCTTCCAGCCGCAGAGGGTTACATGGACACCGAGGTCTATGGTGCCACTGTGCGCACCCAGGTAGGACAGGCTGCCAACCTCTTCTATGGTTACAAGACCGAAGGCGTGTTTGCTACCACCAAGGAGGCACAGGAGGCTGGTCTCTATATGCTGGGAGAGAATGGTGTGACCCGCAACTATTTCCAGGCAGGTGATATGCACTTCATGGATGCTGACGGTAACAAGGAGATCAATGAGAATGACCGTGTGGTCATCGGCGACCCCAACCCCGATATCTATGGTAACATCTTCACCACCTTAGCATGGAAACGACTGAAACTCGACCTCCGTTTCAACTACTCCCTCGGCAACGATGTTTATAACTACATGCGTTCGCAGTTGGAGGGCGGCAACCGCTTCATGAACCAAACTACTGCCATGCAGAACCGCTGGCAGGTGGAGGGACAGCAGACCAACATGCCTCGTGCTACCTTCCAGGACCCCATGGGGAATGCCCGTTTCAGCGACCGCTGGATAGAGGATGGCAGTTATCTGAAACTGAAGACCATCACCCTGTCCTACGACCTGCCCATCACCTCACAGTTCCTCCAGGGACTACAGTTCTGGATTCAGGCCAACAACGTGTTCACCCTCACCAAATACTTAGGTTCAGACCCCGAGTCGGCCATGACCTCGTCGGTGATAGGGCAGGGCATCGACCTCGGCCGTCTGCCCCAGAGCACCTCTTTGGTAGCAGGAGTAAAGATTAACTTGTAAAAACATTCTGATTATGAAAACCAACAATATGTTTCGTCAAATCATCCCATCGGTGAAGAGCTGTGCAGGCAAGGCCATGGTTCTCCTTTGCCTTACCTTGATGACAGTAGGTGTGATGAGCTCTTGCTCCGACTTCTTCGAACAGGACTCTAACCGCATCATCTATGCCGACGACTCCCATCTGAACAATCCCTCAGATACCCTCTACTCCATGGTGGGTATCCTGAATAAGTTGCAGGCATTGGCCGACCGCACCATCCTCCTCGGAGAGATGCGCGGCGACTTGGTGGACATCAACGAGCATACTGCCGCTGACCTGCGTAATCTCGCATTGTTCAATATAGATGCCGACAATATGTATAACAATCCAAGCGATTATTATGCAGTCATCAACAACTGCAACTATTATATCGCTAATGCCGACACCGCTAAGAAGAACAACCGCAACGAGAAGATCTTCTTGAAGGAGTATGCTGCAGCCAAGAGCATCCGTGCCTGGACCTATCTCCAGTTGGCACTCAACTATGGCGAGGTGCCATTTGTTACCACGCCCATCCTCACGAAGGAGCAGGCAGAACGCGATTATCCCAAGATGAGGTTGACCGAGATTTGTGACTGGCTGATTGCCGATATCGCTCCTTTGGCTGATGTAGAGGTGCCCGGCTATGGAGAAATCCGTGGCCTCAACTCCCACCTGCTCTTCTTCCCTATCTATATCGTGCTGGGTGACCTCAACCTCTGGGCAGGTCATTATAAGGAGGCAGCCATCAACTACTACAACTATATCAGCAAGCGCAACGGTACGAACTCTACTTATCCAACGGGAGCTACCTACGCAACTTTCTGGCCCGACGGAACCTCTAATTTCAACAAATACACGGGTATTTATGTGAACTACAGGCTGCTCTATAGAGACGAGCGCTATGACAATTCCTCAGAGCTTATCACCCTCATCCCCGGTGACTCCATCCCCTCTGAGGGTAACTACAGTCAGTTGAGGAACCTCTTCAACAGTACTGTCGATAACAATGCCCTCTTCAGCATCGAAGTGTCGAAGGCCATGGAAGAGCTGTCGAGCAGTCAGACCTGCACCTATATCCAGAAGAACGAAGAAGGCAAGGTGACCTATGGCGTGGTGCCCCAGGGCATTGACGGACTGAAGAGCGGCGACCTCCGTCTCTATAACACATTAGAGAGATATGACAACACCATTGTCAATGGAGAACGTAAGGACTATCAGAATGTGTTGAAGTATTATTCGCGAAACATTCATATCTATCGCCGTCAGATGATTTACCTCCGTTTGGCCGAGGCGATGAACAATGCAGGATATCCCCATTTCGCCTATTATGTGTTAGCCTCGGGTGTGAACAACAAGCTGATTCAGGACTCTATCATGAAGTATTATCCCACAGCGCAGGACACTGCCTTCCTGAGGCGATTCAACTTCCCAACATCGAGCTATGTGTTGCGCACACCAGCCCACTATACTTCGGAGAACACATGCGGCATCCATGACCTCGGATGTGGATGGAGCATGCAGAACCCCGACTATCAAATGCCTTTCGACAAGAGTCTTGTCAATCCCGAGACTGGTTACTATCTCTCAGAGGCCGACTCGTTGGCACAATATGAATACCAGAAATGGAAGGTGGACTCCCTGCTGCTCAATGAGTGTGGTTTGGAGACCTGTTTCGAGGGAACACGATTCTACGACCTGATGCGTTTCTCCAAGCGATGGAACAAACCGAGCATCCTCGCCGATAAGGTCTATGCCCGCAAGGGAAAGAACAGCAGTATCGAGGGAGAGATAAACGTGAATCTCCGCAATCCGGACAACTGGTACCTCCATTGGAATGGGAAGATAGGTATCGCTCCTATATACAGCCAGTCCTCTTCGGAGGAGGCGACTGAGGGAGCCGACAACTGAAAGCGAATATGAAGAGATAAGTATCGTCGATGATGACACTTATCTCTTCCTGTAACAATACTCTATATAATAATGTGAAGACGATATGAAAAACATCATTCTTAAAGGTTTGTTCTTCTGCAGTCTGCTGTTGACTATGCAACCGCTAAGTGCTGCCAACACCGTCGAGAAGGTAGAGAAGGTAAGTGGTGTGGTGACCTTGAACAGAGCCGTTGACTATGTAGTGACCTCAGCAACACCTTTTGCCGATGGTGCCGTGGTGAATATCACCGACGTGGATAATGCCGTGCTCATTCTTGCTCAGGTGAAACCCTCTAAAGCAACAGCACTCTATTCGCATATCCAAATCAATGGTGTGAAGGCCAGCTCTGCCAACTGTATGGTGAAGATCTATGCCGATGGTTCCATCATCCTTCCCCATGCCTCGTCGATCAGTCCGCTGACCGTCTATACCGACAACGACTGTCAGGGAGAGAGCGAGAGCTATGCTGTGGGCAACCGACTCTCGCTGAGCGGAAAGTCGATGAACAACCGCATCTGCAGTTTCACCCTTAAACGCGGCTATATGGCTTGGTTCGCCCAAAAAGCCGATGGCACCGGCTTCAACCGTTTGTGGATTGCTGATAAGGGCGATATTAAGATCAATCTCCCCGGTGCTTTGCGCAAGGCTATCTCAGCCCTCCGTGTCAGCGAATGGAAAGATACCAGTAAGAAGGGATATGCAGGCAATGACGTCACCGCTAACACCATGCTCAACACCACATGGTGCTATAACTGGGATGCCGGTGTCAACGTATGGGCCGACAGGGAGTATGTCACCCAGCATCACCATGAAGGATGGCCCGGTATCGCCGACGTAGGAAACAACGGTACATCGGCCAATATCCTTGGCAACAATGAACCCGACAATGTCAACGATGACAGAGAACAGGTGAACTCCGTTGCTGACGTGCTTGCTACATGGCCACAGATGATGGCCACCGGCCGACGACTCGGAACACCAGCCATGTCGAGCAACCTCAACTGGCTCTATGAGTTCATAGACTCTATCGACGCCCGTGGCTGGCGCTGTGAGTTTGTGGCTGTCCACTCCTACTGGTACGAAGACTGGGGAAGTTGGAAGTCGAGACTCACCAATATCCATAACCGGACGCGTCGCCCGATATGGATCACCGAGATGAACTATGGTGCCAACTGGACAGGCTGGCCAGGGAGTGATACCGACTATGGAGCAAACAATGAAGCCATCCTCGCACAGCACCTCAATCCCGTGATCGACGGACTGGAGGAGACCCCCTGGTTGGAGCGTTATGCCGTATATAACTGGGTGCAGAACTGTCGAAAGGTGTATGACAACGACCACGGACGTCTGACCAAGGCAGGACAGTATTATGCCGACAAACCCTCAGCGATAGCCTATAACTCCACCTATGATGTCATGCCACAGGTGAAGACAATAATGAAAGACCCGACAGAACTCTTCGTTGATTACGATAAGGCAGCGGGAAAGGCAGTGCTCACATGGAAGGAGTTTAATGGCGAATATAACTATGCCGTCTATGTAGAGCGCAAGGTGGATGGAGGCTCATGGGAGAAACTCACAGAGATCGACCCCCAGGAGGGCGTTACCACTTACACCTTCACCGACGAGAAAGCAGTGAGTGGCGCCAACTACCGTATCCACCTCATCGATGCTAAGGAGAAGGACCGCTATAGTCGTGCTGTGGCTGCTGTCTCCCTCGACCATGAGGTGGGCGATGCCATCACATACAAAGGTACAACCAAATATCTTGGTGGTAACGTATTCCCCAATGGCGATTTCGACCTCGGCAGTACGGGATGGACTAATGGCTTGGGACAGCCTATCAGTGAACCAGAGTTTACTATCGTCCCTGTGGGAGGTATCGACGATGGTGCCTATCTGCAGGCCCGCACCAATGACGGCATGAACAAGAGTGGTGCCTTGAAAACCATTGTCGAGGTGACACCACATAGCGACTACTACTATTTCATCTCCTCGCGTAATAAGTCAACAGGACTTCATTACCTCTACATGACAGTGGATGGCAACAAGGATTCTACCGCTGCTGCCGTCCTGCCTACCGAAGCCTGGAGCTCCTCCGTCTTTGAGGTGAATACCGGCTCGTATGCCAAGGCAGTCCTCTGGTGCTATTATATGAACTCCTCATCGCAGATAGACAAGGTGACCCTTTGCAAAGTGTTTGATACCCCCGAGGAAGCCTATCGTGACGGTGTGGAGAAACTGTTGCAACGTGCCCAGATGACGAAGGCGTATCTCGGAGAAGATAGTCGTTGGTCAAAGGAGATAGATACAGCCATCGCTGCAGCGACAACTAATGACGCAGCTGCCTACACCGCTCTTAACTCCACGTTGAACAACGTGATGGAGGCAGCAAAGATAGTGAAGGAAGTACAGCCACTCCTTCATCAGCTTGATATGCTGCTCACCATGTCGAGTGCCGCCAACGATGAAATAAAGAGTCTGAAAGAACAGTATGAGCGTGCTGTGACGTCAGCAGATGTGATTGCCGCCTACCGGTTGATAAACGAAGTCCTAGAGACAAATATGATGGTGAAGAATACCGACGAGAAGATTGTCGCACCCCACTTTGATATACCCAACCAAAGCTGGAAGACAAAATGTGGCACCTATCAGGCAGGGACACAGCGAATGAGCACTGTGGCAGGCAAGAGCTGCTGGCAGGCCCAATGGAGCGATGTCAGTGCCGCCGAGGGCAAGGATAAGACCATGGAAGTGAAGCAGACCATCACAGCAATGCCCCATGGACTCTATGCCCTGGAGTGTAAGGCTGCTACCGAACTGATGTGTCTCTCCGACCAACATGGTTACCTCACCACACCAGCCGACACAGTAGAAACACCCCTACTCACTGCCGACTACCTCGACCTCCCCTCTGTAGATAATGAGACGAAGTGGCAGACCCTCGTCACTCCCTATGTCTATCTCAACGAAGGCGATGAGGTGACCATAGGATTTGTTGGCTCCAAAGCGAATGCCGTTGACAATGCCTGGCATGAGTTTGGCGTGAACAACAGTCAGGGTGACAAGCGTGAGGGTTGGTGGTGTGCCACCGATTTTACCTTCCGTCATTTCCCCGTCTATCGTCGCACCATCAGTGATGGAGAGTGGAGCACGCTCTGTCTCCCCTACAGGGTAACACCTCCCACCAATGTCAAGCTCTATCAGTTGGCAGGAATAACCTCCGACTATAAGAAACTCTGTTTAGAAGAGGTGAACAGCGTGGAAGCCGGTGAACCATGTATCTACCACATGACCGGTACTGAAGCATGGATGATAGAAGAGGGTGAAGCAGTGACAAATGCCCAGGTGACCCCTAATCAGTTGCGTGGCAACTTCAAGACCAATCTCTCTATCCGTAACGGTTATTACTTTATGGAGAATGGCGAATGGATACGTGCTACCTCGGGCAACCGACCCAAGCTCACTAACTTTGGCGCCTGTCTTATCTCAGTGCTGAAGTTACCCGTTTATGAGGGTTGGGCAGGAGTGACGATGAATATCACAGGAGCTGATGAGGAAGTGGCCGACGGTATCGATCATGCCGAACTGCTGCCAGAGCAGGAAACCATCTCTTATTCGCTCGACGGAAGAGAGGCGCCAGCCACTCATCAAGGAGTGAAGGTGGTAAAGGTGAAGGGAAGCAAGGAAGTGAAGAAAATCCTGCGTTGACTTGATGCTCATTAAGGTTTATTCCCTTATATAGAAAATCAGCGGCAATCAACTTCGTGATGAAGTGATTGCCGCTGATGTGTTGTTATCAAGTATCTGCTTATTTCTGTTTCAGCAAGTCGCGTATTTCAGTGAGCAGCAACTCTTCCTTTGATGGAGCGGGTGGGGCAGCAGGTTTAACATCTTCAGCCTTCTTTTTCTTGGCCAGTTTGTTGATGCCCTTCACAAGGAGGAATACACAGAATGCGATGATGATGAAATCGAAGGCGGTCTGTATGAAGTTACCATAGTTGATGGTGACAGGCTCCAGTTTCTCCACTCCCAAATCTATCTGTGGCAATGTGCATTTAAGGTCTGTGAATTTCACTCCACCTATGAGCCATCCGATAGGAGGCATGATGATATCGTTAACGATAGAAGTGACAATCTTTCCGAAAGCACCGCCAATGATTACACCGACAGCCATGTCAACAGCATTACCTTTGACTGCGAACTCTTTAAACTCGCTGATGAATTTACCCATAGTTTCTTTTTTTTGAAAATTTATACTCAATTCTGCTGCAAATATAGAAAAAAGTTTGTAACTTTGCCGCGGAAAAAAGAAGAAATATGCGCGAGGGCATCTCTTTTTGTTTGTTCATTACTCAATTAGGTTGCCAAGAAGGCATTTTCGGGATAGAAAAATAACCCTTTTAATAAATAACAAAAGTAAAATGATTAAGATTGGTATTAACGGATTTGGCCGTATCGGTCGTTTCGTTTTCCGCGCAGCTCAGACTCGCGATGACATTCAGGTAGTAGGTATCAATGACCTTTGTCCTGTTGATTACTTGGCTTACATGCTCAAGTATGACACTATGCACGGCGCTTTCGAGGGCACTATCGAGGCAGATGTAGAGAACAGCCTGCTCATCGTAAACGGCAATAAGATTCGTGTCACTGCAGAGCGTAATCCTGCTGACTTGAAGTGGAACGAGGTTGAGGCTGAATATGTAGTTGAATCTACTGGTTTGTTCCTCACTCAGGAGAAGGCTCAGGCTCACATCGAGGCTGGTGCTAAGTATGTAGTGATGTCAGCTCCTTCAAAGGATGCTACTCCTATGTTCGTTTGCGGTGTTAACTTCGACAAGTATGTGAAGGGAACTCAGTTCGTTTCTAACGCATCTTGCACCACCAACTGTTTGGCTCCTATCGCTAAGGTGCTCAACGACAAGTTTGGTATCACCGATGGTTTGATGACCACCGTACACTCTACCACTGCTACTCAGAAGACTGTTGACGGTCCTTCTCTCAAGGACTGGCGTGGTGGCCGTGCTGCTTCTGGCAACATCATTCCTTCTTCTACCGGTGCTGCTAAGGCTGTAGGTAAGGTTATTCCTGAGTTGAATGGCAAGCTGACTGGTATGTCAATGCGTGTTCCTACGCTCGACGTATCTGTTGTTGACCTCACCGTTAACCTCGCTAAGCCCGCTAAGTATGAGGAGATCTGTGCTGCCATGAAGGAGGCTTCTGAAGGCGAACTGAAGGGTGTTCTTGGTTACACCGAGGATGCTGTCGTTTCTTCTGACTTCCTGGGTGACACCCGCACCTCTATCTTCGACGCTAAGGCTGGTATCGCTCTTACCGACACCTTCGTAAAGGTTGTTTCTTGGTATGACAACGAGATCGGCTACTCTAACAAGGTGCTCGAGCTCATCGCTCACATGAAGAAGGTGAACGGTTAATTCACAAGAGACTAATAAGTCAATCATACTATTCGAGGGGATAGGTCCGTGAGGAACTATCCCCTTTTTCTGATAAATACTCAGCAATGATGGATGATGGGCTTGCATTTGTTTGTGAAGGATTCACCGTTTGCTGGCCTATCATGTGATTTGGTGGTAACAAAAGTTTTCAACCCAAATCGGCCATTAGACTATTATGCGCTAACAAAATTTCATAAAATTTTGTTTTTCTTCTGCTGAAAAGCTAAGTAATTAAAAAAAAATATTACTTTTGCAAACAACACACATATTAATAAATACTTATAC
>JAHAZN010000005.1 GCA_018385335.1 Prevotella sp. | reverse complement strand
AAAGGCCTGAACATCGTGCGTCGTGGCAACAAGACAATGAAACTAATCATCAAATAATCATCAAAAACTCATCGTTATGAAAAAGAAACAATATATCTGCCCCGAAATCTCTGTGTATGAGATCATGCCCACTACTCTCCTCGCCGCCTCACCATTAGAAAAGGCAACAGACGAAGATTACAATGGTTTAGAAGGAGACATCTACGGGGAATAAGGAATCATCCTCTCAACATCTGCGGATAATAAAGGTTTTATCCGCAGATGTTTTTTTATATATAGTTCATGGTAAGCATCCGTAGAGCAAGCTTATTAATTTCTCTCTCGCCCTGGACTTTTTTTCTCCCCATACTCTTGCACAACTCAAATAAAAGTCGTATCTTGTGTAAAACAAGAACCCGCCAAGCCTCTCGACGATGCTTAACCGACGACAAACCGAGAGCAATGTCAAACTTGTTTGAACATTGCCGAGGTGCGAAGGAGGAAGAGGATTGCGATGAGCATCACTTTTACATAAAATCGTTTTCATCCTTAGTATTCAAGATGTAACACATTGCTCATATATCGAAAAAACAAGTTACACTTTGACTTCTCGTTTCTCCTCACTTTTTTCTGCGAAATAGAAGAAAAATGGGCATTTTTGACTGGTTTTTGCCTCAAAAATGGAGCCGTTTTTTCACCTTCGTGAAGGCACTTTTTAGCCATTTTTTAGCAAAAATCTTTACAACAAAAAAGTTACTGCAAAAAGTGTGCCAAACTACCCTCCGTTCAAAACCGTTCAAAAAATGAGCGAAAAACCCCCGTTTCGTTCAATAACCGTTCAATAGCTGCGCAGTGATATTCAATAAATCTGTGACTGGGCAGTCACTCCACCTATGACTGGGCAGTCACTCTACCTATGACTGGGCAGTCATAGGAGCATTGAACGGGCAGTCACAGATCGCATGAAATGAGGGTCAAAAATGCGATAAAATGCCGATAAAAAAGGGGTTACAAAGCCTTTTCTATTTCACC
Source organism: Prevotella sp. (assembly GCA_018385335.1). GTDB lineage: Bacteria > Bacteroidota > Bacteroidia > Bacteroidales > Bacteroidaceae > Prevotella. Next base: position 11,621 of record JAHAZN010000005.1, on the reverse strand, counting down.
GAAAACTCATGAAAAAGTGGTCCCAAAAACAGCCTTTTCAGTCACCACCATTACATTTGTTAACACTCCACTTGGCTATGGCTGGGCAGTCATGTGCGCTGAGGTAAAAAGGTTTTACGCCAAATGTTAAGGAGCGTGAAATAGTAGTGCGCTGAGAATCGTGTATTTGCGCCCACAGTGGTCCTTGATTGAAAATAATGCTGTATTTTGCGCTTTTGAAAAATCAATATGTCAGCAAATATCACATTTCGCTAACACAAAAGAAAAGGACATGCCTGTTTAGACATATCCTTTCCTATGTGATGGGCTTTCGCCCTGTGTTTTCGTTTCATCCAAATAGGTCATTAGCGTTATGATAGTCTAATGGCCTATTTGGGTTGAATTAGTCGGCACGGAGAGTGAAGCGCTTGAAATCAACTATTGTCAGCTCCTTGTCAGCAGCCTTCAGATAGTCGGTTACAGAGAGCTTGCTATCCTGAATGAACTCCTGGTTCAGCAGGCAAGACTCCTTGAAGAACTTAGCCATACGACCCTTAGCGATGTTCTGAATCATCTGTTCGGGCAGGTTAGCCTTCTTCTCTTCAGAGACAGTAGCGATGATCTGCTTAGCCTTCTCTACATCCTCGGCACTGATCCATCCCTTCTCCATGTTGCTCTTCATGTGATCCTCAGAGTCAACGTGTGCGGGGTTGATGCCAGCCTTCTTGATAGCAGCCTCAACAGCCTTCTGCACCTGCTCCTCCTTGGTCTTCTCGATAGCTACCTTCAGCTCCTCGTCCTTCACGCTCTGTGGCACGCTGGCCTCATCGAGAGCAACGGGGTTCATGGCAGCCACCTGCATAGCGATGGCGTGAGCCTGCTCTGCAGCGGGTTTGTTGGTCTGTACCATGGTGCAGAGAGTGTGCTTGCCCATGTGGTCATATATCTCAACGTTCTCACCCTCGATGAAGTTGTAGCCGTCGAGCTCCATCTTCTCACCGGTGATACCAGAGCGAGCCACTACAGCGTCCTCTACCTTGGTGCCGTCAGCGATGGTGAGGGCTTTCACCTCGTCGAGGTTCTTAGCCTTAGCAGCTACAGCAGCGTCGAGGATATCCTGTGTGAGTTTGATATAGTCAGCACCGTTAGCCACGAAGTCGGTCTCGCACTTCAGAGCTACGATAGCAGCGAAGCCGTCAGCAGCCTTTACGAGTACACAACCGTTAGAGGTCTCACGGTCGCTACGCTTAGCGGCGATAGCCTGTCCCTTCTCACGGATAACCTCCATTGCCTTGTTGAAGTCACCCTCTGCGTCAGTGAGTGCCTTCTTCACATCAGCGAGGCCGGCACCGGTCATGGTGCGCAGCTTCTTGATGTCTTCCATATTTGGTTTGTAAGCCATATTTGTTCTTAAACGTTTAGTTGTTTCAAAACTGTTCAATCTCTCGGATTGTCTCTCTCTGATTACTCCTCAGTGGTAGCCTCTTCAGCAGCGGCAGCCTCTTCAGCAGCGGGAGCCTCCTCGGTAGCGGGAGCCTCTTTGCGAGCCTTGCGAGCGCGCTTTGGCTTCTCTTCGGTAGCCTCACCCTCAGCCTGAGCCTGGGCAGCAGCCTCGTCAGCCTTCTCTACCTTACGCTCCTCCAAACCCTCAGCGATAGCGGCGCAGCAAGCGTTGAGGATCACCTCTACGCTGTCCTTAGCGTCATCGTTGGCAGGGATGATGAAGTCGATGTTCTTAGGATCAGAGTTGGTATCAACAATACCGAACACGGGGATGCCGAGACGGTTGGCCTCCTTCACGGCGATAGCCTCTTTCATTACGTCAACTACGAAGAGTGCAGAGGGCAGACGAGTAAGGTCGGCGATAGAACCGAGGTTCTTCTCCAACTTAGCACGCTGACGTGTCACCTGCAGCAGCTCACGCTTAGAGAGGTTGCTATATGTACCATCTGACATCAGACGGTCGATGTTAGCCATCTTCTTCACTGCCTTGCGGATAGTGGGGAAGTTGGTGAGCATACCACCAGGCCAACGCTCGATAACATAAGGCATGTTTACGCTTGTTGCCTTTTCAGCAATAACGTCCTTAGTCTGTTTTTTAGTAGCTACGAAGAGCACCTTCTTGCCCGACTTGGCAATCTGCTTCAGGGCCTCTGCAGCCTCGTCGATCTTAGCTACAGTCTTGTGAAGGTCGATGATGTGGATACCATTACGCTCGGTGTAGATGTAAGGAGCCATGGCGGGGTTCCACTTGCGGCGCAGGTGACCAAAGTGGCAACCGGCCTGCAACAGCATATCAAAATTTGTTCTTGACATTGTTTCTTGTATTTAATTGTTGTTTACTTTCTTTGTTATTCTTGTTAGAATCAACCAGTCAGGTAGTCCTCTCCCGATTGCATCGAGGAGTCGAGCTGGTTTAGATACTAAACTCAACAGGCGATAGATAAGATTAACGCTTGCTGAACTGGAAACGACGACGAGCCTTGGGCTGACCTGGCTTCTTACGCTCAACGGCACGAGAGTCGCGAGTGAGGAATCCTGCGTCCTTCAAGCCCTTCTTGTCCTCTTCGTTGATCTTCACCAATGCGCGGGCGATAGCGAGACGCAAGGCCTGGCTCTGACCGGTGAAACCGCCACCGTCGAGGTTGGCTTTGATGTCATATTTCTCAGCGGCATCAAGCAAGAGCAGAGGCTGCTTTACAACATACTGCAGAATGGCTGAGGGGAAATAAACGCTGATGTCCTTCTTGTTGATGGTAATCTTGCCGGTACCTTCGCTTACGTAAACGCGTGCTACTGCACTCTTACGGCGACCTATTGCATTAACTACTTCCATTCTTTCTATTATTTATACATGTTAATATCAATTGCTTTGGGCTTCTGTGCCTCATGATTGTGCTCGGTTCCCTCATAGATATAGAGGTTGTTAAGCAGGCTACGGCCGAGCGGACCTTTGGGCAGCATGCCTTTCACAGCGTGACGGAGCATCTTCTCTACGCCGTTGGGCTTCTGACGGAGCTCGGCAGGAGTGTTGAAGCGCTGACCGCCGGGATAACCAGTGTAGCGGGTGTAAACCTTGTCGGTCTCTTTCTTGCCGGTGAACTTCACCTTGGCGGCGTTGATGATGATCACATTGTCACCACAGTCAACATGAGGAGTGAAGGTGGGCTTGTACTTGCCACGAATGATCTTTGCCACTTTTGAGCAAAGGCGACCAACTACCTGGTCGGTTGCGTCGATAACGACCCACTCCTTTTTCGCTGTTTCCTTGTTGATGGAAATAGTCTTGTAACTTAAAGTGTTCATTTTAAAGTTTAAATTTTACTACTAAAAAAACATGTTTAATTCCATTCTTGGATGATGATTCACTAACCGTCATGCCTGGCCAAAGACACAACTATTAACACACCAATCCCGGGGGGCTAAGTCTCCCCCATGAAATAATCGGACTGCAAAGGTAAGGCTTTTTCATTTATTAGATGAGAAAACTGCCTTTATCAGTCCGATTATTTATGAATTATTAACGGATTAGGAAAGGGATGCCACTAATTCTGATGTTCTATCGGCAAGATAAAGTGGAAGATTTAGCAGGTCATCATCCTTACGGATGTTCCTTGTGGAAAAGCGTATGGAGATTGACGGTGAATAGGTTTTGCGGTAAATAGACAGGCTCTTTGCTTTCACATTGTTCTCTGACTTCACCTCCACAGGTACTATCTCGTCGCCTATCTGCAAGACAAATTCCACCTCGGCTGTATTGCCTGATGTCCAGTAGAAGATATTGTTACCAAACTGGCGCTTCAATGACTGAAGGACGTAGTTCTCTGACAAGATGCCTTTGAACTCAGTGAAGAGTCTGTTGTTTAGGCTTGCCGTCTGAGGAGACAATGAGAATTTCCTGCACAACAGACCGATATCATTCAGGTATAGTTTAAAGGCATTGCTTTTGCTATATGCTGATAATGGTATTCGCGGGGTCTCTATCATGTTTACCCTATTCACAATGCCGGCAAGACAAAGCCACTCTATGGCAGCCTCATATTCCCTTGCTCTTGCTCCCTGCTGTATGTCGGCATAGCGAAACTTGCGGTCTTCCTTGGCAAGCTGGTCTTGCAGGCTGTTCCACACATTGAATACTCTTGGTATGTCTTTGTTGTTGATATGTTTGGAGAAGTCAAGGGAATAAGATGTTAGGATATTCTCTTGAATTGTCTGCACAGCCTGCCATTCGCTATTGTCTGCAAAATCGCTCACGGCCTCCGGCATACCGCCTAATGCAAGGTAGGTCTTATAGGCCTCAACTAATCTGCTATGAAGCACTTCGGGAACTGCTATGCTCCCGTCTATCATCATATAAGAGGAATAGAGTGCAGGGTCAATGGCTTGCAGATATTCGCTGAATGAAAGGGGGTAGAGTGTCATAAAGTCAACTTTGCCTACGGGGAACGATGCACCGTGACGATTGAGCGCAACACCCAACAGTGATCCGGCACAGGCTATCGCATATTCATGGGCATCCTCGCAGAAGTATTTCAGGCTGTTCAGTGCTTCATTACATTCCTGTATCTCGTCGAATACTATCAGGGTCGTCTCGGGCTGTATGCTGCTTCCTGAGGTCATCTCCAACACCTTGATAAGCTCTGACGGTTGCTTGCTCCGCTTGAAATCTTCCTTGAGTTCCGGCATCGTGTCGAAATTGAAATAGGCCAACTTCTCAAAGCAGTCTTTTCCGAATTTTCTCAATGCCCATGACTTACCTACTTGGCGTGCACCTTGCAACACCAGTGGTTTCCTCCTTCTACTTTCTTTCCAAGCATGAAGGTCGCTGAATATCTCTCTCTTTATGTCCATTCCTATGAGTTTGTGGCAAAATTACACATTTTTCCTATGAAAAACGTGCAATTTTGCACATTTTTTATATTTATGGCCTTTTTAGAGCATGTAGATCACTCATAGTTCATCTCACTAAGTCACATAGCGCCCCATCTCGTTGGTCACACGTTGGGCATGAGTATCGGTGTAAAGAAGGTGGCAGCGAGAATACTACTTCTCGCTGCCACCTTAGCGTGTTGATATCTGATAGGATACATGGTTCAGTCTTTAGTCATTCTACTCATCCCAGAGTGATCCTTCGAACTCTTTAGACAGGGCTTCGCCTGAGGCAGACTTCTCTGGGTCAAGTGTTCCCGAACCGCTGCCACCGTCAGACTCAAAGTTGATGGTGGCTGCACAAATACACTCTGTCTCGATGTCCATCACGTTGATGGCTGGCTGTTGATATCTCTTTTTCATTGTCTTATTGTCTTTTTAGATGTTTCTTGATGAAGATAATTAAATGTCTCTTTCTCATGGGTTATTTGATGATGACCTTCTTGCCGTTGTGGAGGTAGAGGCCCTTCACGGGGGCATTGACGCGCTGACCGCTGAGGGTGTAGTAAGCCTTGTCTGATGCCTTTGCGGCGTTGCTCACCTCGGTGATGCCCGTCGTCTCATCGTCAAACACCAGCTTCATGCTTTTACCTGGCTCTGTTCCCAGTGTAGAGGTCAGCACCTTCAGATAAGCCTTACCGGCAGCCACATGGGTGTTGTTTGCCTTATAGAATCCAACGACACCGTCCACCTTGTTCAATACGAAGTTGGTGTAGTCGCCATCGGTCTCAGCCAACTGATCGATCTCACCTGTTACAGGAACGAACTCGTTACCAGCATTGGCGGTAGTAGCAGAGGTAGCCACAGCGATAGCCTCTGTTGTCTCCTCACCAGCCTTTCCTCTCAGCAACACACCTTCACCGGCAGCAACAGTCGTCACCTTAGTGAGTGTTATTGCTGTGCCACTCACAGCTGCTTTATAAGCGGTGATGTTGGAAGCAGAAGAGAAGTCGAGGTTATAAGATGGAGTGTAGGTAGCAAGACCGGCGGAAGAGACGGTGAGGGAGACGGTGGAAGGCAAAGAAGCATCCTTAACTTCTATACCATTGAGAGATGCATATCGGTCGACTTGGAATTCTACATTGCCATCAGCCACAACATTGAATATATATTTCTCTCCAGGAACCGAGTTCCATTCATCCTTTTCGAGGTTTGTAACGGTGCCTATATAGAATTTGTTAGTTCCAGATTTTCCGGTGAATGTAATATTTTGGCCAGCTTTCATATTGAGAAGGGCATATTTTTTATGTTTGCCACAATAAATGCCGGTTGTTCTATAAAGCCAATTTTGAACACTTTGATCGGTAGCTAATAGTCTTTCACTGATTTTCTTTTTATCTGCAATAATGTTGTAATACCAAGAATCAAATGCAATGGAACCCCGAGAAATGCCATTGTCACCAGTATTTGCGTATGTTTCTTTCCAAATAGTATTTCCACTATATAGAGCCGTTGCGGTCTCTACTACATTTATAGATTTATCATAACCGGTAGCCTTGGCGTAGTATGTAAGTTTTTCACCATCATTGACAGTAATTGTTGTGCCAGATGCTATTTCAGTTTCTGCGCCATCATTTATGGTGTAGGCGATTGTTGCAGTAGGATTGCCAATCACACCTGATTGATTGCTATTGAGTGATAAGGTGGTTATGCTCCCTTCACGGCTTATTGTCGTTCTATATGGGGCGATTAATTGTATTTTAGTACCAGCTGCAATTTCAGTTGATGCAATATCAGAGGCAACTCCAGTACTGCTTATCGAAACTGCTTTAATGGTTTTTGTCTCATCAATAGTAAAGGGAGCAGTGTACTCTGTTGATTCTGATGAAGGATCTGTCCCATCAGTTGTATAATAGGTTTTAACACTACTTCCAAATGAAGAAGCACCTTTAGTAATTGATATGGTTCGAGTGTTTCCATTTGCTCCTGTTGTAGCAATGGTTGGTGAACTTACGCTTTCTGTTTTCTCAGTTTTAATTACGATTTTGGTTATTATTGTCTCGGCTTGTTTCAGTTGCAGGTCAAGTTGGCCATCATTGTTAACCGTATATGTATTTTCGTTAAACATTTGATCCCATATTTCAGGAACACCGTTTTCTACGACTGTGTAACTGTTACTGTAGTCACCGAATTTACCTGTTACATTTGAATTAGTAAATAAAATACCATATTTATTTTTTGATGTGAAAGATATAGTAACTCTATCGCCAGCAGACAAATTTGTAATAGAAAAGTAAGCATCTTTAGAACCTTTCATTTTCAAACCGGCACTTCCTAAAGTCCATGCACTCTCAGAACGAAAATGAAAGTAAAATCTATTGTGAAAATCGCTTATATCTTGTGCTGGGAGGTAGATAGAAGTCCTATTATTCTTGATAGTTGCAGTTCCAGCACTCAATCTGATATCTGTAGCTGACATTTTGGTGAAATCGTAGGTAGTTACAGTCTCTCCCCTCATCGTTTGAGGCAACAGTGCAAAGATGCTCAATAGCATCACACTCATCAATTTTTGAGTAATTCTTTTCATTTTGTATTAGTATTTAATTGTTAATAATCTTCGTTTGTGGACATAACAAAAGGGACGGCGCGGAGCGTCGTCTGACTGTTATTGGGAATAAGAATTATGTTGTGTGAGATTACCCCCCCCTATGCGATGCAGAATAGGACGGTAGGAGAAGTTGCGCAGCGTGCTGTACTCATTCAACTGCTTCATAATCAACATTATTTTTCTCTATTTTTTAGGTTTTAGAAATTCGTAGTAGTTAGATTCGCGGCAAAGGTAGTAACTTATCAAAATACAGCCCAATCATCCGCCATCAAATTCTCCTCCCTTATCACATTTTCTGGGTATTTTAATCAAAAAACAAAGATTTCACCTCCCCTTTTGCTATCCTCCCTACCTTATCGGGCCAGAAAATGCCAAATATAACCAACAATAGGGCCAAGTTGGCCCTATTGTTGCGAAAAAAATAGTAATATATACCTTATTATATAGCATCGATATCACCTCAATAGATTCGCTTTCCTTTGCCGGTGATGAGGAGCTGTCCCTTCTTGGGCTGCATGACACGACGGCCACTGAGGTCGTAGGCAGGGCGTTCGGTGTCGGCACGCTGCTCCATGATATTGCTGATGGAGGTGTTGACACCCGAGGCATAGACCTGTGCCGATGCTATCTCCCAGGCAGGTGCAAGGTCGGCTGTCGAGGTATAACGGAAGCCGATGCGCACACTGTGACCTACCACCTCGTTGAGACTCACCTCGCCCGACTCCACAAAGGTCCAGCTGTTGCCTTCAGGCCAGGTGATGTCGCCCAACACGACATATTTCCCTTCGGCGGTGAACGCTACCACAGAGAGGTAGTCGGTGGGAGCGGTGCAGAAGTTCACGGCATGGCTGAAGGTGAGCACACCCTCGGCATACTTCGTCAGATCTATCCATGGCAGCCACAGCGTGACATCAGCGGGATAGGTCTTCTTCTCTGCAGACGAGTAGGCATTGGCCACCCATCCGTACTTGCTGTCGTTCTGCCAGATGTCGAAAGAGGTGGCAGGATCAACGGCAAACTCGAAGATGCAGCCGCCCTCGTCGAGTGTGAAGTCTTCATCATAGAGGATGTCGGCTTCACTGGGCACATCACCGCCTCCCTCACCGCCGGAGCCTCCGTTGTTATAGTCGGTGGACTTCATCGTCGTCTCGGGGTCGAAGGCTTTGGTGATGCTATCGCCCCAGATATACTCCATCAGGTTGGGGAAGTCGATAAAGGGGTTGCGGTTGCCTTGGATCTTGCTCACCGCCTCATTGCGGTCTATCTCCATCTGGCTTACCTTGTCGGCCTTGGCCCATTGGATATAGAGCTCCGATGCCCACGACTTGAGGGTGGGGTAGTCGCCCTGTTGGAGAAGCTGGAGGGCCTGGGTGCCGCTCCATGAGAAATGCTGGTAGGCAGTGGCCATATACATATAGCCACGGGCAAAGTCACCCTTCCACTTGTCTGCCGGCTCCCAGAGCTTATAGCCGTTGGTGCCAGTGCCCACCTTCGTACATCCGTTGTCGGTGGAGGCGTTGGTCACCTCGCCCATGGGATAGTTAGACTTGGAGGAGTTGATCTTCTGCTCGCAGGGCATGAGGTTATAAAGATCCATATAGGCCTGATTTTTCGTGCCGCCCCACCAGCTCTTGGGAAAGGAGTGCTCGATGTTCATGCCGCCGACAACAGAGCCACGGTTGCCGAAGTAACGCTTGTCGTTGCTGTAACGATCTACCACCTGTCCGTCGCTCAGCTGGTCGGTGTCGTAGAACCCGTCCCATGTGGAGCCTATGCCCGACCCATAGTCGAGAACCTTGGCATCCTTGATGATTTCATGAACGGCGCTCTTCAGTGCGGCTCCCTTCTTTCCTTTCAACGAGGCATAGTAACCCTGAGGTATCTGTGCCAAAACAGTGACCGCTGTTGCCATCATGATGGCAACAGCGGTCAGCCTATTCTTGTTTGCTGTTTGCTTCATCATCTTATTGTTTGGTAATGGTTGCAAATTTAGGCATTATTTCCCAACTCTGCAAACAAATGTCGCAACAAATTGATGACAAACGGCGGATCGTCCTTCGCTTATTCCTCGTCGAAGTCCCACATACTGCTATTATTTCCTTTGGCGGCAGCACTGCTTGCATCGCCACCGGAGATAGGTGTGTCAGGGATGATGATGCTTTCACCTTCTCCCGATACACCATTCATCAGGTGTTCGTTGATGATGATCTCGCTGATGCAGGGACGTGTATAGTGTTTCTTTGTCGTTTTCATTGTCGTTCTTGTTTTGTTAGTGATATTGTCCGATTATTTGTTGATGACCATCTTCTTGCCGTTCACCACATAGATGCCTTTGGCCAATCCCTTGGTGGTGTTGCCCACCCTCTGTCCTTTGAGGTTGAACACCTTCACCTCGTCGTTGCCGTTGAGGCTCACACCGTCGATGGCGGTGACCATCTCGCCGAGGATATTGAGACGCGCTCCTTCTGTGCCGGTAGGCACGTTGAGGTAGGCACGCATACCGTTGATGGTGTTCTTGCTTTCAGCAGGACTGTAGAGCTTGCTGTCGGTACCGATGAAGAGTTCGGTGCCGTCGGTAGCTAATGCCTTAGGACTGTAGATGCCGATGAACTTATAGGTCGATCCCTCTTCTTGTGCATCGCCTGCTGCTATCGTCACGCCCTCGATGGCAGGGTTGGCGGTGGTGGTAGCGGGTTTGATGAGGTAGGGCACGCCGGCGGTGATGGTAGTAGCCTCGGTGAAGTTCAGTGTCGTTCCTTCAGTCGAAGCGTATTCTGTTACCTTGGTTCCCTCGCCAAAGGTGGCTGCTATCTGCTCAGCTGTCATAGAGAAGGGCACGCAGAAGGTGTTCCAGTAGTCTTTAGACAGTGTGCGTGTGAGCTGCACCTTGACATCGGCGGCATCGCCAACAGCGTTGTCCTTAGCTTCGTCGAAATGATAGATGATGTCGTATTTGGAGAGGGGGAGAATCTCTAATTGGTTATTATAATTTATAATCACGCCTCTGATGCTCAGTTTAGAACCGGTATAGGGAGCGGCATAACTCAAACGATATTTATCGTAGAGCTGAACATTGTCGAGGAATTGCTTTGAGGAGCGAATGGATGTTGTTCCGCTGATGGTCACCAGCTCGTTGATATGGTTTTCTGCCTCATCTGCATTGATGGATGTACCTGCTAAGATTGAAGTACCTTCCTCAATATTTAGTGTGGGTTCCTTCTCTAAGGTAAGGGTAGGAATAGAAGCAGATAAACTATACTTTCCAATGAGTTTTCCAGACAAGAGTTTACCCTCTACAACTGCGTCATTAGTCAAACTCTTTACTGCAATGAATGATGTTCCATTAGAAAGATAGATACTCGATTCATGTACTTTGAGCACCTGTGCCTGAGTGAGGTTGATGCTATATAACTTAGTGTTGTCCGCAGTACCTTGAGTAATAAGGTTGGCGATATCGGAAGCAACTGTCACCTCTTTGATAGCTAATGTATAACTACCCGTTGCCTCGTTATAGGTGGCATCTCCTGCATAGGTAGCTGTGATGGTAGCTGTTCCATGCGCATCAGCCTTTGGCGTCACAGCACCAGTGTTTGCATCAATCGTTGCAATATCATCGCCACTGATGCTATAGGTCACCGTTGCACCACTGATAACATCACCCTCAGCGTTCTTCACACTTGCCGTAGGTGCAGTGAAACTCTCGCCAGGCAAGGTAGTATAGCTTGCCACAGGGAAGGTTACTATAGCTTCTTGTTTCTGAGGTTCAGTGAAGGGGATGATTTGAATTTTTGATACTACAGCATACTCGCTTCCTGCTTCTATAGTAAAACTTGCAGAAGAGTTGGTTATGCTTAATTCTCCATAGCCTGCTGTTGTGGTAGTTTTTAAGTCTCCGAAACTGATGGTAACTTGATTAGTTGTTGTTTCAACGATAAGTTTATATCCGTATGTTGTATTGATTACAGGAGAAATAACTTTGCCAGAATTGGCTTTCAGCTGTAAACCATTATTGTTCTTATAACTATTATTAAGGTTGAACGTATATTCAATGCCGTTCTGATCTACAAATTTTTTATTACCTGTTTGGTATCCACCTCCACCTATTTTGTCGAATGAACCATATTCATCACTAAAGACAATCATGCTCGGATCATAATAATTTATG
>JAHAZN010000004.1 GCA_018385335.1 Prevotella sp. | reverse complement strand
ATTCAATAAATCTGTGACTGGGCAGTCACTCCACCTATGACTGGGCAGTCACTCTACCTATGACTGGGCAGTCATAGGAGCATTGAACGGGCAGTCACAGATCGCATGAAATGAGGGTCAAAAATGTGCTAAAACGCCGATAAAAAAGGGGTTCCAAAGCCTTTTCTATTTCACCGAAAACTCATGAAAAAGTGGTCCCAAAAACTGCCTTTTCAGTCACCATCATTACATTTGTTAACACTCCACTTAGCTATGACTGGGCAGTCATGTGCGCTGAGGTAAAAATGATTTACGGCAGATGTTAAGGAGCGTGAAAATACCATGCCACGAGAATCGCGTATTTGCACCCATAGTGGTCCATGATTGAAAACAATGCCGTATTTTGCGCTTTTGAAAAAGCAAGATGTAAGCAAAATACTCTTTTTTCTTACACATTGTCAAAACAACAAAACAAAGAAAACTATCAAGTGACCATCCACGCAAGTACATCATACCTAACAACACAGGAAAAAATCCCAAAACCTTGCTTACTCTCAATATTTATGAGTACCTTTACAAGGAAATATATAATGTTGAATAGTAAACAATAAGAGATATGGCACTACCGATAGCATCCATACCAGTACTGACAGGTGAAGTGGCTCAGCGATTTGAGGAGCGTGCGCAAGCTAATTACCAGCGATACCTCAACCGCACGGAAGAACAGAAGAAGGCTGACGAGGCAATTCTGGAAAAGAAGTTTGCCGAGTTGTATAACATGTTGTCAAAAGCTCATTTAGGAAGAAGATGAGTTTTTTGAAAGAACATTGCTCACTGTTTTCCGTCAATGAGCCAAAGGAACTTGAAGGCTTCAATTGTGGAGACCTTGACATAGACGAGTTCTTTGCCAGTGATTGTTTTGGTTTTACCAAGCAGTTGTAGGGCAAGACCTATTGCTATAGGTTAAATGAAGAACCAGACAAAGTCGTATGCGCCTTTACCCTTGCCAATGCAGGAGTAAGGGTAAGCGATTTGCCTAATGCACGCAGAAAGAAAATCGAAGCTGGCATACCACACGCAAAAGCCTTAAAAGACTATCCTGCTGTATTAGTGGCAAGGTTGGGAATTTCTTCCGAATTCCGTTCAAAGCATATCAGCAGTGATGTTCTCGATTTCATAAAGCTCTGGTTCATAGAACCTCTAAATAAAACAGGATGCCGATTTGTGATTGTTGACGCATATAACACGCCCCAAACAATGGCGTTTTATGAGCAAAATGGCTTCACAACAGTGTTCAGTACAGAGCAACAGGAGAAAGATTACCGTCATATCACCTCAGAAGCAACATTGAGCACTCGCTTGATGTTCTACGACTTGATGTCGATGGTAGAAGAATATAGGTAGGAACACGTATTCATTCCTGCTACCCTGTAATGGGAATATAGACAGAATACATTGTTGGAAGCCTTTTTGTATCTCCTAACACGCTGAGCCACAGCACTCTCTTGAAAACAAAAAATTCAAAACGGTACAAATTTTGACCAGACGAAAGTCTCGCTCGCTTCCCATAAGAACAGCGTACCCAGCGGGACATTTATAAATTGTAGGTATATGAAAGTGTTAAGAAACAAGACATTAGATTTTACAACTGCAGTTCAGGCGTCCGTCTTCAATGGAAATAGAGCTGCACGTACAGGTTATGTCCGTTTGGTTCGCCTTATCACTGACGAGCCTGTTCCTCAACAAACTTCATATACAGGAAAAATTGAATTGAGATAGAAATGGCTGTATATACAAAAGAATACGAATCCCAGCCAGAGGCTATTCATACAAACGTCATCATCTGTCCTGCTGTTGATTTGTCAGCAAACGTGGCTGTTCCTGTTCATTGCCAAGTTGAGCATCACCTGTGTGTCACCTTTCTTCTCGACACGTACATTCTTCAAGTCAAACCAGTCAAGCATGTGGGCTGGCAATAGGCATTCCGCTAAGAGTCTATACTGTTACATTTTGTTCTAACGTTTACTCTATAAACGGACACCTGCTTGCTTTTATTGTGCTATGCTATACACACGCTTTTACAAGTGACCCGGAAGTTGAAGGAGCTGACGAAAGGTGATGAATGACTTGACAACCTCGCCGCCTTTGACCCCATAAAGGCAGGCGGTTCCATCGGCATTCCGTGCTTTGTGATGGAGGACGACCGCGTGGTCTTCGACCTTGATAAGGTGATTACAGATGACAAGGCAGAGGGTGGCTCGTGCAGTATTGACGGCAAGGTTTGTCGGGTGCGCCAAAAAATAGGGAGCTTTTAATAAAAATGTAGAAAAAAAGGGGAAAGTAAGGAGGATTACAATATTTTCTCTTATCTTTGCAAGATAATCAATGACCAAATCTATGAAAGAGTTTTTTAAATTTACTTTAGCCACAATGACGGGCATCGTCCTGCTCTTCACGACAATGACAGTCATAGGACTTTTCACATTAGGCTGCATCATTGCCTCTGAAAGCAGTAATGAGAAAATCGCCGACAACTCTGTAATGTCGATCAACCTCGCCGGCATGGTAGAGGAACGCACCGACAACACCTTAGACCCGCTCTTCCAACTGCTGGGAACGGGGATGGAGACAATGGGACTGAACCAACTCACCGATGCCATCAAGAAAGCTGAGAAAGAACCTAATATCAAGGGAATCTATATAGAGGCAGGCGCCGTGGAGTTTGACTCCCCTGCCACCGCCTTCGCCCTGCGCAATGCTCTGTCAGACTTCAAGAAGAGCGGCAAATGGGTGGTGGCCTATGGCGACAATATCACACAGTCGGCATATTTCGTTGCATCGGTGGCAGATAAGTTCTATCTCAACCACACTGGAATGATCGACTTCCGCGGAATGGGAAGTAAGATGGAGTATTACAAAGGACTCTACGACAAAATAGGTGTCAACTACCAAGCAACGCGTGTGGGAAAATACAAGAGTTATGTTGAGCGACAGACGCGCACAAGCATGAGCGACGAGGATAGAGAACAGCGCATGACTTATCTCAAGGGGATATGGCAACTCATGCTCAACGATATCTCAGCAAGCAGAAAGGTGAACGTGGCACAGCTCAACGACTTTGCCAACGACAGCATCCTGGCTTTTGCTGATCAAAAGGATTATGTTAAGATGAAACTTATCGACGGTCTGTACTACCCGGAAGAGTTGCAGAAGGAGATAAAGAAAAGACTCTCGATAGATGAGGATGACGACATCTCTCAGGTGTCACCCAAACAGGTTGCTTTAGCTGTCAGCGACAATAAAAAGAAGGGTGATGAGGTGGCTATCTACTATGCTACAGGAGAAATCACCGACCAGGATCTGAGTAGTCTGACGGGCGAGAAGGGCATCGTGGGACGACAGACAGTGAAGGACCTGCAAGAGCTGAGAGACGACGAGGATGTGAAGGCCGTAGTGGTGCGCATCAACTCGGGCGGAGGAAGCGCTGTGGCTTCGGAACAGATCTACCATGCCATGAAGGAACTGGCAAAGAAAAAACCCCTCGTTGTGTCTATGGGTGGCGCAGCTGCCTCAGGAGGGTATATGATGAGCTGTGGCGCCGACTATATCGTAGCTGAACCGAGTACGATAACAGGAAGTATCGGTATCTTCGGACTCATACCTAATGTCAGCGGACTGCTTACCGACAAACTGGGCATCACCTTCGATGAGGTGAGCACCAACAAATACACGCTGGCAATGCAAAACATAGTGATGGATAAAGACAATAGCGAACTATTGGGAATGATGCAGAACTATGTGGACCGTGGCTACAACCGCTTCCTTACTATCGTGGCACAGGGAAGAAAGATGAAAAAGGAACAGGTGCATGAGGTGGCACAAGGCAGGGTATGGCTCGCCAAAGACGCACTGCAACACCATCTCGTTGACCGCTTAGGTTCGCTGGAGGATGCCGTGGCAAAAGCCGCAGAACTGGCAAAACTCAAAGAGCATCACACCGCCGTCTATCCTTCTGATACCGATTGGTTAGAACAGCTCCTCAACCAGCAACAGCAGAACAACTACCTCGACGGTGAGATAAAGAAACTCCTTGGTAGTCACTACGACGAATGGGTGATGATGCGCACAGCAGAGAAACGTAACCGCCTACAGGCTTCCCTGCCCTTCAGCATAAGGATGCAATAATACTCCGACAATATGGAAGGCGACTTCATCAAAATCAACGATTGGATGCTCCCACTGAGCTGCCTCTATGGCTGGGCAGTGAACTTGCGTAACACGCTCTTTGATATCGGTGTATTGAAGAGCAGGAGCTTTGATGTGCCTATCATCTCGGTGGGTAACATCACGGTGGGCGGCACGGGAAAGACACCGCATGTGGAATACCTCGTCAGACTGCTGCATGATAAGTTTAAGGTGGCTGTCCTAAGCAGAGGATATAAACGCAAAAGCAAAGGATTCGTCGTGGCCAACGAGGAGACCACGGTGTCGGAGATAGGCGACGAACCCTTCCAGATGAAGGAGAAGTTTAAGGATATCGTCGTGGCTGTCGATAAGAACAGATGCCACGGCATCGAACTGCTGACAGCCAACGAAGGACAGGAGAAACAGGAGGACATCGACGTGATACTGCTCGATGATGCCTTCCAACACCGTTATGTCAAACCGGGCATCAACATCCTGCTGGTAGATTATCACCGACTCATCATCTACGACAAACTGTTGCCGGCAGGACGACTACGCGAACCGCTCTCAGGAAAGAACAGGGCGGATATCGTCATCGTAACGAAATGCCCTTCGTCGCTCAAACCCATGGAGTTTAGGGTCATCACCAAAGCGATGAACCTCTACCCCTACCAGCAGCTCTATTTCACTACACTCACCTACGACCATCTCCAAGCTATCTATCACGGAGAGCAACGTCAGCTCAACACCATCACAAAACAAGATAATGTGCTCCTACTCACAGGTATCGCCTCACCCCAACAGATGCTCATCGACCTGCAACCGTTCACAGAGCATATCACCCCACTCACCTTCGGCGATCACCACGACTTCACACCCGACGACATAGATGAAATCAACAGGATGTTCGCGGAGATGCCCGCACCCAAACTCATCATCACTACAGAGAAAGACGCTGCACGCATCACTAAGGTAGAAGGACTCAGCGACGAGGTGAAGCAACACCTCTATGCACTGCCCGTGAGGATAAAGTTCTTACTCAACCAAGAAGAATCATTTAACAAAAATATCATAGGTTATGTACGAAAAAATTCAAGAAACAGCATCCTGGTTAAAGCAAAGGATGACAACAACACCAAAGACAGCCATCATTCTGGGAACAGGCCTCGGACAATTAGCTTCAGAAATAACTGACACCTACGAGTTCTCGTACAGCGACATCCCCAACTTCCCCGTATCTACGGTGGAAGGACACAGTGGAAAACTGATCTTCGGAAAACTTGGCAACAAGGATATCATGGCGATGCAGGGACGTTTCCATTATTATGAGGGCTACTCGATGAAGGAGGTGACCTTCCCCGTTCGCGTGATGTACGAACTGGGTATCAAGACGCTCTTTGTCTCCAACGCCTCGGGAGGAATGAACCCTGAGTTTAAGATCGGCGACCTCATGGTCATCACCGACCATATCAACTTCTTCCCCGAACACCCTCTGCGCGGAAAAAACTTCCCCACCGGTCCTCGTTTCCCCGACATGCACGAGACCTATGACCACCAACTCATTGCCGAAGCCGATAAGATAGCTGAGGAGAAAGGCATCCGTCTGGTTCACGGCGTGTACCTCGGTGTGCAGGGTCCCACCTTTGAGACCCCAGCAGAATATAAAATGTATCACCGTCTCGGAGGCGATGCTGTGGGCATGAGCACCGTTCCCGAAGTGATTGTAGCTCATCACTGCGGCATCAAGACCTTCGGTATCAGTATCATCACCGACCTCGGCCTGGAAGACCAACCCGTAGAGGTGAGCCATGAGGAGGTGCAGATAGCTGCTAACAACGCACAGCCGCTCATGACCGAGATCATGAGGGAGATGATTAACCGTAGCAACTAAAACAGCACATGGACATAGCATCCCTTGGCGAGTTTGGACTGATAGACCGACTCACCAACAACCTCCAACCTAAGAACAGTTCGACACTCTATGGAGTGGGCGACGACTGTGCCGTACTCAACTACCCAGATAAGTGTGTTCTCGTCACTACCGACATGCTCATCGAGGGGGTACATTTCAACCTCACCTATACGGACCTGCGTAACCTGGGATATAAGTCGGCAATGGTCAACATCAGCGACATCTTCGCTATGAACGGGACACCACGACAACTCACCGTGAGTATGGCCCTGAGCAAGAAGTTTAACGTAGAAGATATCGAACGGTTCTACGAGGGACTGAAAGCAGCATGCGACAAATGGCAGGTGGATATCGTGGGCGGTGACACCACATCATCATTTACCGGACTGGCTATCAGCATCACCTGTATAGGAGAGGCAAGCAAAGAGGAAATCGTTTATCGCAACGGAGCGAAGGAGACCGACCTCATCTGTGTCTCCGGTGACCTCGGAGCGGCTTATATGGGCCTACAGCTCCTGGAAAGGGAGAACGCGGTGTACTACCAACAGGTGGAAGAGGCGAAGAAAAAGAACAACAGAAAAGCACTGGAGGAACTGAGAGACTTCCAACCCGACTTCGCCGGTAAGGAGTATCTCCTGCAGCGTCAACTGAAGAGCGAAGCAAGGGGGGATATCATCCGTCAGCTGAAGGAGGCCGGCATCCGTCCTACGTCGATGATGGATGTGAGCGATGGTCTGTCGAGCGAACTCATACATATCTGCACGCAGAGTAAGGTGGGCTGCCGTATCTTCGAAAAGAACCTGCCTATCGATTATCAGACGGCAGTGATGGCTGAAGAACTCAATATGAACGTCACCACCTGTGCACTCAACGGTGGCGAGGATTATGAACTGCTCTTCACGCTGCCTATAGGCGACTATGCTAAGATTAGTGAGATGGAAGACGTGAAACTCATCGGACACATCACTAAGGAAAGTCTTGGCAGGATATTAGTGACAAGAGACGACAATGAGTTTGAGTTGAAGGCGCAGGGATGGAATCCGCTCAAAGGAGAATAAACCAAACACCTACTGCTACTCAAGCAGTGTAAAACATACAAAATCCTGATTCTCAAACAGAATCGGGATTTTGTTTTTCCTTTAGAGACAAGAGAATTCGAGTCAAAAAGGAGGGTTTATTTGTTAAAAATCGCAAATATCAAAAAAAAATACTGAGAGTTTGTCTTTAGTTACAAAAATAATACCTACCTTTGCACCCGCAAACAAGGAAACACAATGGTGCCATAGCTCAGTTGGTAGAGCAAAGGACTGAAAATCCTTGTGTCCCCGGTTCGATTCCTGGTGGCACCACTCCTCCTTTCATTTGGGGCAGTTCTCGCGAGAGGCTGCCCTTTTTCATTTATAACCTTGAAGTGATTTATCATCACTGCATCACCACTCCCACCCACACACAAGGCGCACTCAAATACAACAGCACACTCCTGCTGTCTTTGACCATGAAATGTCAATCAGATATAGATTCAACCATTGCCATGGGATGAAAATGATGCGGCTTCCTTCCTGACTTCATCACTTTTGTTCGCCATCATATAGCGCAGTGGTTTTGGGTGACGCATTGATTTTACCTCTGTCAAGGACCTAAGAAAGCAGCCTGTCAAGCTAAAAAAAGGCCATAGCCAAAGCCTCAAAAAGAGTGAAAAAACCACCCTCCTACCCTTTGTTTTTTGATACCCTGCCTTTATATTTTGACAACTCACTGAATATCTGCATGATACGATTATCACAAACATCAAAGATGAGACATATAGAAAAGCGTATGAGACATAAATGAAACTATTGTGACAAAAAAACAACAAGCATAAACCAGCTATAAAATAGGTATTATATAATAATAATAATTTTGCTGGCGAAAATCTAAAATTTGACAATATATCCAAAATTACCAAACTAAATACCTTATGACAACAACCAAGTATTTTTCGCTCATGCGAAGCACGGTGTCATTCTCAAGAAAAAGCAGGGCATGGCTGTATGCTGGTGTCCTCGCCATCACGGGAATGACAAGTCTGAGTTCTTGCTCGGAGTATGACTTGGATGAAGAGACCCCTGACAACTGGGGTAGCTCTATCTACAGTTATCTCGCTGAACACGGACAGTACAGAAACATGGTGAGCATCATCAACGACATCTCGAGCACACCTGGAGAGTTGGACTACAAGACCATTCTCAGCAAGACAGGTTCTAAAACGCTCTTTGTGGCTAATGATGACGCCTTCGATCGTTTCTTCAAAAACAACAGTTGGGGCGTTTCTTCCTACAAGGACCTGTCACTGGCCCAGAAGAAGATGCTTCTCTTCGGTTCAATGATTAACAACAGCTTCCAGCTGAACTATCTCTGCAACACCGAAGGAAACGTGAAGGGAGTGGCTATGCGCCGCCTTTCTGGTTTGAGTGTTTATGACTCTATTCCCCGCCTTACCCCCGACCAGTTGCCTGAAAACATCTATTGGCAACACCTGAAGGACCAACCCTTTGTTTATTGTTTCAAGGATCTCACCCGCATCCCAATGATTTATTTCATGCAGAGCTTCCTCGATAACAATAAAATCACCGACGACGACTACAATTTCCTCTATAACTACAAGACCGCACGTCAGCCTGGCGAGACAAGCATCAACGGCATGAAGGTTGTAGAAGAGGATATCCGTTGCTCCAATGGATTCATCAACCGTACTGAGGAGGTGATGACTCCGCTGAACAATATGGCTGAGATTGTGGCCACTCATCCTGAGACCACCCAGTGGAGCAAACTCTTGGAGCGCTTCAGCGCACCCGACTCCAGCGAGTCTGCTTCAACTAAGTTGGGACTTAACTGGCCCACAGAGAAGGCTTATCAGAAGCGTTATTTCTCTGAATGGTCACAGAATGGTTTTACCTTCAACACAACAGCTGGAGGTTCTATCATCGACCCATCCTGTCTGCTGACATTCGACCCGGGATGGAATGAGTTCTACTCCGGCACACACACCTCGCCTGATGTGGAGTTGCAGCGTAACATGGCATTGCTGATGGCGCCCACCGACCAGGCACTGGATGAATACTGGAACAACGGCGAGGGTAAAATCCTCAAGGAGCGTTATCAAACTTGGGAGAATGTGCCAGACAACGTTGTGGCTGAACTGATTAACAACAACATGCAGAAGTATCTCACCTCCTGCGTTCCCAGCAAGTTCGGCACCATGCTGAACAGCAGCAACGACCCGTTGAACATTCAGAAATCTGATGTGAAGGAAGTGGTACTCGGTAACAACGGTGCTGTATATCTCACCAATAAAGTGTTTGCACCTACCTCATTCATCAGTGTGCTGTTCCCCGTCATCACCTTCATCGACAACTACCGCATCATGGAGTACGCTCTCAAGAACCGTCGTTACGATGCGTTGCTCAACTCCCTCACCTCTACCTATAGCCTGTTCGTTCCCAGCAGCAATGCTGTATTGCAGTATGTGGACCCCTGTTCGTATGCGAAGCCTGAGCTGGAGATGTTGCGTTTCCACTGGGACTACAATGCCAAAGAGCCTTATGCTTCGGTACATAAGTACGACCCACTCAGCATGACCGTGGGCGACTCTATCGATGTTAAGCGCGGTTACTGGGGACTCCAGTGGCGCTTGGAATATCTGTTGAGAGACCATATCGTGGTGGGCGACGTGACCGACGGTCATGAGTACTACCGCACCCTCGGCAACTCTATCATACGCGTAAACAATGCTGATAAGGGTGAGAACGGTATGACCGTTGAGGGTACTTATCAGATGAACGATGAGATGAGTCAGATAAGCATCAGCAAGGTTTATCAGCAGGAGAACGGCAACACCTATATCCTCGACTCTGAGCCTATCCTCGGTACACGTCAGAGCGTGAAGAAGATTATCGACGCCACACCTGAGTTTGAGGAGTTTGGACGCCTGTTGGAGGCTACCGGTCTTATCGAGAACAACTATAAGGAGAAGACCTGTGGTGACAACTACATCAACGCATTCAACAGTTACCAATATACTGTTTATATCCCCACCAACGAGTCAATCCGCGAACTCATCAACAGCGGTCAGCTCATCGACCCCGACGTGATGGAGCAGATGAAAGAGAGTGGTGCCGACATCTCTGCCGACTCTCTCCGTTTGGTCAACTTTGTGAAGTATCATCTTCAGGACTATGCCTTGGTGATTGGTGCTGAGAATACAAGTTCCGACTACGAAACGGCCATGATCGACCAATCCACAGGAGGTTTCGTTCGTCTGAATGTAACTGCCGACAGCAACAACATCACCATTAAGGACAAGCGAGGCAACGTGCGCCATGTGTTGACGAATGACGAATTCCTCTACAACCGCTTTGCCCGTGAGTATATCTATCCGGGTAAGAATGCCGCTGATGCTGGCGACATCGAGACCAACTCCTCGGCTGTCATCCATCAGATCGATGGTCCTCTGATCTTCTGGTAATCACCGAATAAAGCTTAGAGTCCTTATCAATTTAAAGACCCAAACAATAATATATATGAAACATTTCATTAACAACAGATACGCAAAATGCCTGACAGCAGCAGCCTTAGGATGCCTGCTCTCTACAGGCACAGCGCTTGCCCAGCAGGCAGGCCAGATCATCAGCGGTCATGTGTATGACACGATGGGACCGGTGATGATGGCCAACGTTGTGGAGATAGATGCCGCCGGCCGTATCGTCGCCGCCTGTACTACCGACTTCAACGGAAACTTCTCCTTCAAGTTGAAGAACCCCAAGAACAAGTTAAGAGTGTCGTTCGTGGGTTACAAGACACAGACCCTTCCCATCAATAAAACCTCTTACCGCATCAATCTCGTGGATGCCACGCAGATTAAAGAGGTAGTGGTGAAAGCCAAGAAGAGAGCACAGGGTTCGGGTTTGGCCATCCCCGAGCGAGAGATCTCTACCTCACGTCAGACCATCAGCACCAAGGAGTTTGAAGGTTTGGCCATCACTACCATCGACGAGGCGCTGCAAGGACGTATCGCCGGTCTCGACATCGTGGCCAACAGCGGTAACCTCGGCGCAGGAACATCAATGCGTCTGCGTGGTGTGTCTTCACTCACCGGTAACGCTGAGCCCCTCATCGTTGTCGATGGTAACGTGTTTGAGAAAGACCAGAGCCAGACCATCGACGTGTCGAGCATGAACGACGAGAAATTTGCTGAACTGCTCAACGTCAACCCCGACGATATTGAGAGTATCTCTGTGTTGAAAGATGCTGCGGCTACCGCTATATGGGGTAGCCAGGGTGCCAACGGTGTGATTGAAATCAAGACGAAGCGTGGTGCACGCGGTAAGACAAAGGTGACCTATTCGCTCCGCGTCACTGCCACACATCAGCCCGAGGGTATGAAGATGCTCAATGGTGATGAATATACCATGCTGATGAAGGAAGAGTTCTTCAACCAGAACCTGAGTGATGCTGCCAGCGACATCAAGGAGTTGAACTACCTCAACCCCATTGAGTTCAGCGAAGCACGTATGTTCGACGACAACACCGACTGGGTGGATGCCGTGAAGCAGACAGGTTGGCGCCAGAACCACTACGTATCTATCTCTGGTGGTGGTGAGAAAGCTAACTTCCGTATCGGTGCCGGTTACGACCATGAGACGGGTTCTATCATCAAGCAGGTGCTCGACCGCTTCACCACTCGTGTGGCTCTCGACTATTTCGTGAGCTCAAGAATCAAGTTTGAGTCGAACCTCTCGTTCACCTATACCAAGAACCAGAAGAACTATAGCGACCTCCTGGGTATCGCCTACAAGCGTATGCCTAACCTCTCTATCTATGAAGAGGATGAGTATGGCAACGACACCGACCGTTTCTATAACATCCAGTCTGGCTACTCTCCTGTACTGAAGGACCAGTATAACCTCGACAACCCCGTGGCACTTGCCCACCTGGCGAAGAACCATCAGTCAACTTATAAGATTCAGCCTGAGTTTAAAATCAACTACAAACTCCTTGGCACTGACGATGAGCACACCCGCTTAGACTATGAGGGTAAGATTATGTTCGACATCAATAACGAATATAATGACAAGTTCCGTCCCTCATCCATCAACAATGGTGGATGGTATGAAGGCAATAACAACACGGGCAGTTTTCCTAACCATGCTACCTCAAGCAGCAGTAAGTCACTGGGTATCTCTACCACCCACACCATGACTTTCACTCCTCATTTCAAGAATACCGATCACTCGCTGATGATGATGTTGCGCGGCCAGGTGAACAGTGGTAACTCCAACTACCAGACCACCGCTGTCTATCGTCTCCCCTCAGGAACCATCGACAACCCCTCTGCATCTGCTCCTATCAAGGACATGAGCACGAGTAGCGGTCAGTGGCGCAGTATCTACCTCACCTACTCTGCCCACTATGCTTACAAAGGTCGTTATATGCTCGACTTCTCTGTGCGTCGCGACGGTAGTACAAAGTTTGGTCCCGACCAGCGTTGGGGTAACTTCCCTGCTGTGTCAGTGAAATGGATCCTCAGCGACGAGCCTTGGTTCAAGAAGATGCTGCCCTTCGTCAGTATGCTTGCCGTTCGTCCAGGTTGG
Source organism: Prevotella sp. (assembly GCA_018385335.1). Taxonomy (GTDB): domain Bacteria; phylum Bacteroidota; class Bacteroidia; order Bacteroidales; family Bacteroidaceae; genus Prevotella. The sequence continues at coordinate 11,714 of JAHAZN010000004.1, read as the reverse complement.
GGTGTCGTAGGTAAACAGCCAGGCAACGAGTACCTGTTCCTCAGCCGTTATGGCAACGGCACAGGCTACCTCGGTACAGGTGGTACCAAGCCCAACAATATCCAGTTGAAGAACCTGAAATGGGAAGAGAAAGAGACACTGAACCTCGGTATCGACTTCGGATTCTTCAACGAGAAGATCACGGGTAACGTCGAGGTATATAAGCAGACCACCAGCGATCTGCTTATCCAGAACTGGGGTATCCCTACCTCTTCAGGTTACTCCAGCCTCAACTGGTATAACGGCGGTAAGATGGACAACATCGGATGGGAGTTTAACATCAACGGTAACCAGATTGTGAAGGCAGGTAAGTTCTCTATGGACTTCAACGTTACCTTCGCTAACAACCAGAACAAACTGAAGGAGATGGATGCCACCTATCTCAGCTCACTCAACAAGGAATGGAGCGGCGGCAACGGCAATTACATGACCCGCATCGAGCTCAACCGTCCTATGGGTAGTATCTACGGCTTCCGCTACAAGGGTGTGTACCAGTACACCGAATGGTCGGAAGAGGAGGTAAAGAAGGTGAGCGGTCCTAACGCTCCTGTGGCTCACGACAAGAACGGCAACGTTATCTTCGACCATCGTGGTCGTCCTATCCCCATGACCTTCCGCTATGGCAAGGTGGACTATGAGTTCAAGGGTGGTGATGCCATCTATGAGGATATCAACCACGACGGAACCATCGACGAGCTCGATATCGTCTATTTAGGTTCTTCACTGCCAAAGATCACTGGTGGATTTGGTTTCAAGGTGCATATCGGTCGTCTGACATGGAACAACCAGTTCAACTTCCGTTATGGCAACAAGATTATCAATGCTGCCCGTCTTAACGCAGAGAGCATGAACAACGTGAACAACCAGAGCCGTGCCGTTAACTGGCGCTGGCGTGTAGAAGGTCAGGCTGACGCCAAGATTCCTCGCGCCGTCTATGGTTCACAGAACTACAACGCCCTGGGTAGCGACCGCTTCGTAGAGGATGGCTCTTTCGTTCGCCTCAACTACTCACAGATTTCCTACAGCTTCCCCAGCAAACTGGTGAAGAAATGGGGATTGAGTGGTCTGCGTATCGACATCTCTGGCAACAACCTCTTCTGCCTCACCGAATACTCGGGTGCTGACCCCGAGGTGGGTTACGGCGGCTGGGGTGTGACTACCGACAATGCTCAAACACCACGTTCACGCTCCTTCACAGCAGGTATCAACGTGCAGTTCTAATCACTACTCAACCTAAAAATATACAAGATATGAAACCAATCAAGCAATATATCATGGTAGGTCTTGGAATGCTCTCGCTCAGTGCATGCGGCGACTTCCTCGACATCAAGCCACAGAATGAGATCGTGCTCGAAGACTACTGGACAGAGAAGGCAGATGCCACCAGTATGCTGATGAGTTGCTATGACGCGTTGGGAGCAGAGAACTGTCTGCGCCGCATCGCTCTCTGGGGAGAGGTGCGCTCCGACAACATGAAGGCAGGCACCAACGCTCCCTTCTGGCTGCAGGATATCCTGAAGGAGAACCTCCAGCCCACCAACGAGATTTGTAACTGGGAGGATATCTACCGCACCATCAACTACTGTAACACCTTCATCCATTATGCTCCAAGTGTGAGCGCCACCGATCCTAACTACAAAGACTCAGAGATGAAGGCCAACGTAGCTGAAGCAAAGGCTATCCGCGCCCTCTGCTATTTCACCCTGGCAAAGACCTTCAATGCTGTGCCCTTCACCTTGGAGCCCAGCTTGAGCGACGACCAGGAGTATATCCTTCCAGCCACGAAGTTTGAGGACATCGTAGCAGCCCTCATCGCCGACCTTGAAGGTTGTAAGGATGATGCCGTACGTCGCTTCTATCTCGACGACAACGCCAAGAGCTACGAGAACAGCAGCCGTTTCACCCGTGTAGGCATACGCGCACTGTTGGCTGACCTCTACCTCTGGGCTGGCGACTATCAGAAGTGTTCAGAGACATGCGATGAGATCATCAGCTACAAGAAGAGTCAGTATGAAGAGTGGTTGGCAGACCCCGACCTGCGTTTCAGAGCCAACCGCGAGATGGCACTCTTCAATGAAATTCCACTCATCCTCGAAAGCCCTGTCGGCTCAAGTATTGATACCTACCGTGGAGATGCCTATGAGAGCATCTTCGGCGATGGCAACTCCTTCGAGAGTCTCTTTGAGTTGTACTGCAATACTCAGTTTGGTAATAGTAATAAATATGTGCAGGACTACTACTGCAACAGAAACAATTCTGGTTATTTTGGTTTCTTAGCTGCTCCTGACCATCTCTACGAGAATATCGCCATCGACAAGAACGTAGTGTTCCTCAGCAAGAAAGACTGTCGTGCCTATGAGAACATCAAGGCAGATGGCAGCCGCTTCGCTATCCGTAAGTATGGACGTACCTCTGTTTCGCTCAACATGAAGAGCATCTCAAACGAGTCCACTGTGCAGGCAGGCGAGGCTATCCGCAGTAATGACAGAAGCAACTGGATCTTCTATCGTCTCACCGACGTGATGCTGATGAAGGCTGAGGCAGAACTGCTCCAGGGAGAAGAGCACTTTGAGACCGCCTTCTCACTCATCAATGCGGTGAACAAGCGCGCACGCAACGTCACCTCTACCACTGAGAGAGACACACTGGAATATGCTGACTATGCTACCTCACAGAATGCTATGGAGCAACTGCTCTTCGACGAACGTCACCGCGAACTGATGTTCGAGGGTAAGCGCTGGTTCGACCTCGTGCGCATGGCGAAACGCGATGGTAACACCTCACGCTTAGTGAATGAGACAATGCCCAAACATACTACTAACGCGGCATCTATCCGCATCAAGTTGGCAGATCCTAACATTGTCTATTACCCCTATGCTCGTGCTGAGCTGAAGAAGAATCCTAAGTTGGTGCAGAACCCAGCCTATAAGGACGACAATGCGCAGCTGACGAACTAATTTACTAACCTTTTCATTGACAACTAAGTATGATGAACATGAAAAAGATAAAGACCTGGATGCTGCTCATTGCAGTAGCACTTGTCACCAACATGGCCGTGAGCTGTAACGAGGAGGATCTCCCCGACAACTACTATACGGCTACGGAGATGACCGCTGCCGGTTTCCTCCAGAACGACCCGGCACGCTTCAGCGAGTTTACCCGCATCCTCCAGCGTGCCAATTTCCTGAGCACTTTGGCTACCTACGGAGAATATACACTCTATGCTCCTACCAACGAGGCTGTGAACAACTATCTCTCCGCCAACAACTATGGCAGCGTAGAGGATATTCCTCAGAACGTATGTGACACCATCGCCCGTACACATATTGTGAAAGGTGGTGTGTATTTCACTGCCGACGTGAGCGATGGTACACTGCCTTTGCTCAACATGGATGACCGCAACATCACCATCACCTGCGATTCTGATGTGAACAACAACAATGCCATCATCTATTATGTGAACAAATCGGCGAAGATGATAGAGCGCGATGACTCAGTGACCAACGGTGTGGTTCATACTATCGACCATCTGTTGGTGTCAACGAGTATGTTGTTGCCCGACCTTATCAAACAGGATACCACTTCCACCATCTTTGCATCGGCACTCGCCCTGACTGGCGTAGAGCTCAATATGCGCAAGGTGGAGGACTATAGCTACACCATCGGCCGCGACTCCGTGGAAGAGGGATTGCCTGAGGTATTCTTCGGTGCTGAAGGAGAGAAATGGACCAAAGTGAAGTTTGTGGAACGCCGTTACTTCAAATATACCGCCTTTGTGGAGACAGACGAGACTTTTGAAAAGGCAGGCATCTATAACATCAACGACCTCATTGCCAAGGCCAAGGCTTGGTATGACAATGTCTTCCCCGAGGATGCAGGAAAGTATGACGATGACTACACCCACCCCAAGAACCCGCTCAACCGCTTTGTTAGCTATCACATTCTGCCCTTCTTGGTGAACTATGACCAGTTGGTGATCTCCGGACAGATCAAGGACTACTACTGTGACCTCAGCAAGGCTGATGCAGAAGACTACTATGAGACGATGGCCGAGGGATGTATTCTCCGCGCCAGCGGTCCTAAGGATGGCAAGGTTTATCTCAACCGCAAACGTATGGACGTGCTCATCACTCCTGGCGTGCGTGTGCTCTCTCCCACAGAGAGCGGTCTGAACCTGCAGGACTGCGCCAATGGTGTTTACCACTATATCAGCGCTCCCCTCTACTTCAACCCTGAAGCGCTGAACAACCGTATGCGTATCGACGCTACTACGCTGTTCCCCGACTTCCTGAACATGAGCAAGTGCCGTGTGCAGTTCAACGAGAAGACGATGACCATGTTCAAGAACAACTATCTCACCAACGTGAAAGCCACTTCGCAGAGCCTCATCGGTGTGCGTGGCAACGAGATTTGGACCAACTCATGGGAGGGTAACATGGTGGCTATCTGCGGTGAGTTTGACATAGAGATCAAACTTCCTCCCGTGCCAAAAACAGGTATGTATGAGTTGCGTCTCGGCTACAGTGTCAACCCCTCGCGCGGTATCATCCAGGTCTACCTCAACGGCACCGCCTGTGGTGTGCCTGTCAACCTCCAGCAAGGTCCTGAGGGATGGAAAGAGGATACTGAAGACGAAGAGGAGAACCGCGCTACCGACAAGTCAATGCACAACCGTGGCTTCATGAAGGCTCCCGACAGCCAAGGTGGTGACATCAGTAACGGAGGAACTCCCTTCCGTGCTGCCGGACATATCATGCGCCGCGTGCTCTATACGGGCGAGATACGCCAAGACCAGGAGAACTGGCTGCGCTTCCGCCAGCTGCTCAAGGGTAACTACTCACTCTCCCTCGACTACATCGAGCTCTGTCCTAAGAACATCTATGCTAGTCCCGAAGGCGAAGACACCCATTGATTCACTGAGACGATTGATTCATTAACATCTAAACTCTTAAAAAACAATGAAAGCATTACATTATATATTATCCGCAACCATAGCTTGCTCTTTAGTGGCCTGCTCCGACTGGGACGACCACTACGAGGGCTCGGTGGCTGAAGGTGGCGACCTCACACTATGGCAACAGATGAAATCGAAGAAAGAGTTGAGCGACTTCTGCGAGGTGCTCGAACACACTAAGCTGTTCCGTATGCACAAGAAGACCAAGGCAAGCTATGCCGAAATCCTCAACTCTGGCCAGTCGTTCACGGTGATGGCTCCTATCAACGGAACCTTCAACAAGGATGAGCTCATCAAACTCACCGAGACCAACCAGGGCGACTCTATCGTGGAGAAGTTCTTTGTGAAGAACCACATCGCACGCTCCGCCTACTCCATCACAGGTGAGCCCAAGACCATTCACATGCTAAACGACAAGCGTATCGTGCTCAACCCGGAGGAAATCAATGAAGTGAAAGTGCTTGAGATGAACGGTCACGCCAAGAACGGTGTACTCAACGTGGTAGAGAAGCAACTGCCCTACTACTACAACCTCTATGAGCAGATGACCGACCGTGAGGAGTTTAAGGCCGTAGGCGACTTTATCCGTTCTTACGACCGTGAGGAGTTTGACGAAGGCAACTCTGTTCAGAACGGAACCATCGACGGTATGCCCGTCTATATCGACTCCGTAGTGATAGAACGCAACGACTTCCTCACCCGATACCTCGGTGCCAAACTGACCAGCGAGGACTCTACCTACTGGATGGTGGTACCCACAGCAGCTGGATGGGAGAAAGCCTATGCAGAAGCTGAGAAATGCTTCGTTTACCCCACCAACGAGGAGAAACGCGACTCTCTGCAGAAACTCTACACCCACAGTGCTTTGTTTACGGATGCTATCTTCACGATGACCACTAACAAGCATCCTGAAGACTCTATCCGCTCACTCTACTGGTATGCCAGTGAGCCTGAGTATAGCGTTTATAAAAAACCCTTCGCACAGGGTGGACTGCTCTTTGGAGCCAAAGCTACTACATCGAGTAACGGCATGCTCTACGAGACAGAGGAGTGGCCCTTCGATCCTGATATGACTTATAAACGCAGAATGGAGTATGAATGCGAATCCACCTCCCATATCATCAGCAGTGACAAGTGTAGCTACCAGACACGTTGGAGCAGCGGTGACAGCATCTCCAACGAGGGCTACCTCGAGATCAATCCAAGCAGCAACACTGCCAACTGGATGGTGAAGTTGCGCTTCTATGGAGTGAGGTCAACAAAATATGATATCGGTGTCATCGTACTGCCACAGACGGTACTTAATCCTAACGCAGAGGAGCTCAAGCCCTACCAGTTTAAGGCCGACCTCGGTTACTTGGATGAGAATGGTATCAAGAAGACCTATAGCTGCAGTTGGACGGATGAGAAAGGCAAGAAACAGACCAAGTTCAACACCAACGACCCCGCTCGCGTAGATACAATATGGGTGGCCAAAGGTTACGAGTACCCCACCTGTAACGTGTATGATCAGCAGAACGACAACTTCTATCTTACCCTCACCTGCTCTATGAGTGCAGCAGAGAACAAGAAGTTCACACGTCCTATCCTCATCGACTGCATCCTGCTCAAGCCATCAAAGGAGGCTGAAGAGGAGAACGAGGAATAATCCGGTGAATCGCAAACAGAATCATCTAATCATTGAAAAAAGATTAACTATGATAAATCATATCATCAAACACGTTAAGAAAGCGATGCTGCTTCCGCTGTGCATCGGCTATTGCGCGGTAGCCCTGGCTGCCGAGCCCAACGATGACAACAACATCACCGTGAGCGGAACAGTGACCGATGCCGCCACTGGACAGCCTATTGCCGGTGTGCGTGTAGAGGCATACGGCAACAACCGCTTCACGGCAATGACCGACGACAAAGGTCAGTACCAACTGACTATGCCCCGTTATATCACCTCTGTCTCCATGAAGGTGGAAGGCTATAACCTGCAGCAGAAACCTGTGGGCAAGGCCCTGGATAAGATGGATGGACAGCTCTATCCCTCTTCCTTCCGTGCCGACTACACTCGCACAACAGAGGCAAGCAGAAAGGTGACTACCGGTGAGTTTAACAACACTGCCGATGTGAGCATCGACAACCTCATCAGTCAGCGACTGGGTGGCGACATCCGCTCTATCTCAAGAGGAGGTAACCCCGGTGTAGGTAACGCGATGTTTATCGCAGGTCTCAACTCTCTGCAGAGCAATGCCCAGCCGCTCATCGTCCTCGACGGTGTGATCATGGATATGCAGTATAACCGCAGCATGTTGCATCAGGGTTATTTCAACAATATCCTCAGCAACATCAATGTCAACGACATCGAGGATGTCACCGTACTGAAGAACGGTACAGCTATCTATGGTGCCAAGGGCGCCAATGGCGTGGTGCTCATCAACACCAAGCGCAACAAGAGTATGGCTACCCGCATCGACGTGAACATCAACGGTAGCTATAAGCTCCTGCCTAAGTTGCCTGATATGATGGGTGCCGAGGACTACCGTCTGCTGGCATCAGAGATGCTCCACAACCAGACGACCGACATCTCTCGTCTCAACTTCCTGGTGAACGACCCTGACTACTACTATTATAAGATGTATCACAACAATACCGACTGGACCAAGGAGATCTATCACGAGACCTTCGTTCAGAACTATGGTATCAACGTGCAGGGTGGTGACAACGTAGCCAACTACAACCTGTCGGTGGGCTACAGCCAGAGCGACAGTCAGATTCGCAACAATGACTTCAGCCGTTTCGACATGCGTCTGAACAGTGATATCAACGTGATACGCAACCTTTGGGTACGCTTCGATGCTGCCTATAGCGATGTGAACCGCAACCTCCTCGACGACGGTATGCCTACCAACATCGGCAGCGCCCTGGTTACCTCACCTGCTAACCTGGCACTCATCAAAGCACCCTTCCTCAACCCCTATGCCTATGATACCGATGGTAACTTGAGTAAGTTCCTCTCGCAGGCCGACGACTATCTGGCTAAGGTGAGCAACCTCAACGAGAACGGCAACCCACGTGCAGGTACCTCGCTCATCAACCCCAACAGCTTGCTGAAATATGGTGAGGGCGAGAACCGCAACCACTTCGGCAACCGACTAGTGATGCTCTCTATCGCGCCCCGCTATGAGATTAACAAACACCTCACCGTGAGCGAGCACTTCAACTTCACCTTGGTGAACACCAACGAGAACTACTATCTGCCTATCAATGGTACACCTAAGTTCAAGGACCCCAGTGTGAGCAACAACGACTATTTCAGCAACAAGCTCGGCTCTATGGCCTCACGTCAGACCAACATTCAGAGCGACACCCGTGTCAACTGGAGAAACAGCTATGGTGCACACGGCATCAACCTTTTCGGTGGTGTACGTTTCCTAAGCCACAACTTCAGTTTGAACAAGCAGGCAGGATTCAACTCCGGTAACGACAAGATTCCAGTGATGAGCAGTAGCCTCACCATGAAGACTACCGATGGTGCCGACGATAAGGTGCGCGAGATTACCTGGTACGGACAGGCCGACTACAACTATGCAGGCAAATACTATCTGATGGCTGGTCTCTCTGCACAGACCTCCTCACGCTTCGGCGACGAGGCAGACGGACTGAAGATGTTCAATGCCGTATGGGGACTCTTCCCCAGCGTGCAGGCCGCATGGGTGATGACCAACGAGAAATGGTTGGCTAACGTTCCTGGTCTCGACTATCTGCGTCTCAGCGTAGGTTATGATGTGACTGGTAATGATGATATCGATTTCACTGCCTCACGCACCTACTTCATCGCCCAGCAGATGATGAACGCTCAGGTGAGTGGTAAGCAGATTGGCAACATCGGTAACGACATGCTGAAATGGGAGACCACACGCCGCCTCACAGCGGGTCTTGATGCTAACTTCTTCAGTAACCGTCTGAATGTACGTTTCAACTACTTCAAGAGCTGGACAAACGACCTCATCACCCTGCAACCACTCTCTTGGACCAGCGGTCTGCAAGAGAACTGGGGTAACGGAGGTAAACTGGAGAACACCGGATTCGATGTACAGGCAGCCGTGAAGTTGCTTAATCTGAAAGACTGGCAGTGGGAAGCAGGCTTCTCTGTAGGTCATTATAAGAACAAAGTGACTGCCCTGCCCGACAACAATAAGAGCATCGAGACCTCACTCTATGGCGGAACAGTGATTACCAAGGTAGGACAGCCCATCGGTATGTTCTATGGCTATCAGACCAACGGCGTGCTCCGCAGCACCGAGGAGGCACAGGCAGCCAACCTCTACCAGGTGGATGAGAACGGTACAAAACAGTACTTCCAGGCTGGTGACATGCGCTTTATTGACAACAAGGCTGATGGCTGCATCGATGAGAACGACCGCGTAGTGATTGGCGACCCCAACCCCGATATCTATGGTAATATCTTCACCTCACTACAGTGGAAGAACTGGCGTCTGGACGCTACCTTCAACTACTCACTCGGCAATGATATCTACAACTATCAGCGCTCCGTGCTGGAAGGTGGTAACATGTTCTACAACCAGACAACAGCTATGGTGAACCGCTGGACCACAGAGAACCAGCAGACCGACATCCCTCGTGCCAACTATCAGGATCCTACGGGCAACTCACGCTTCAGCGACCGTTGGATAGAGGACGGTTCATACCTCAAACTGAAGAACGTGACCGTCAGCTATGCCCTCCCCATCAGCTCTACTTATCTGCAGGGCATCACAGTGTGGGCAGCTGCTGAGAACCTGTTCACCATCACCAAGTACCTGGGTTCCGACCCCGACTGCATCACAGCAGGTTCACAACTGCTCCAGGGCATCGATACCGGTCTGCTCGGCAACTCACGTGCATTCTCTCTCGGTGTGAAGATTAACCTCTAATATATAAAACTCGACAATTATGAAATATCGTAATATCCTTATTGCCGCCACAGCCTTCCTGATGACAGTCTCCTGTGGCGATATCCTCGACACCGACTCCGGCATTGTGGAGTTTGAAGAGGACAACAGCATCCGCGAAGCATCCGACTCCGTCTATAGCATGCTCGGCATCCTCAACAAGATGCAGGTGGTGGCTGAACGCAACGCACTGCTCGGTGACATCCGTTCGGACATGATTGCCCTGACGACAAAGGCAAACACCAACCTCCAGGCGGTGGCTAACTTCGAAGCTGATGTTGACAACAGCTACAACGTGGTGAGCGACTACTATGCCGTCATCAACAACTGCAACAACTATATCGCTAAGGCCGATACCAACCTCACACTGAAGGGCATTAAGGTGTTTAAGCGCGAGTATGTGGCAGCTAAAGTGTTCCGCGCATGGGCTTACCTCCAGGCAGTACAGATCTATGGTAAACTCCCCTATGTGACCAAGCCCATCTATTCGGAGAGCCAGGCACAGGAGGAGATGAGAAAGACGCCTCTCGGCATCAAGGAACTCTGCTTGGAACTCATCAGGGATCTGGAACCATACGTCGATGAGCGCGTACCTGCCACTGGTGGCGTGGTGAACTCAAAATACTTCATCCCCGTACGTGTGATGCTGGGTGAGCTCTGTCTGTGGGCGGAAGAGTATGAGAAGGCCGCTACCTACTATTTCGACTATCTCACACTTCAGGAAGCTCCCAAGACAACAAGAACCGGTTATATTCGCTGGGGCAACACCAAGGATTTCTCTCCTGAGAACTACCCAACTTGGAGTTCTACTGGTATGAACGTCGATGGCTCTAACTTAATGGAAGTGATTACATGTATCCCCTTGGAGACGCAGCCTTATTATGGTCACACCTCGCAGATGTATTATCTCTACAACTCACACAACACCATGAACAATGGTTATGTATCGCTTACTCCTTCTAAGCAGATGCGCGAGATCTTCAAGCGTCAGCACTACACTCATGTGTACACCGACAACAACAACAAACGTGATACGCTGAGTGGTCCTGAAGTTGACATGATCAACAGTATTCAGTACACTCAGGGTGACCTCCGCTTCACCTACTACTACACCAAGCGTACAGTCAACCGTGATGAGTTCTCACCATTTGCTGACTATACTCAGATGATAGACAAGAACTATTATGATGAATTCGTTATCTATCGCGTACAGATGATCTACCTGCATCTGGCTGAAGCACTCAACCGCCTCGGCTATACTCAGACAGCGATGGCTATTCTGAAATATGGTCTCTATGAGAACAGCATCAATGATCATATCGATGAGACAGAGCGTGCTGCCGCCCAACGCTTCCTCAACTGGGATCCCCTCGTCTTCACTATTGAGAACACCCAGGGTATCCACAGCCGTGGTAGCGGCTATGCAGAGTGCGACACATTGTCGTTCGTCATGCCTATGCCTGAGATAGCTCTGGCTACACGTCAAGATACCATCAACTATCAGATGCCTCTTATCGAAGAGCTCATCGTTGAGGAGATGGCATTAGAGGGTGCCTACGAGGGCAACCGCTACTATGACTTGATGCGTGTGGCGCTCCGCCGCAATGACCCTGCTTTCTTAGCTGACCGTGTGGCTCGCCGCAATGGTGACCTCGACGACGCACTGAAGCAGAAACTCATGCAGCAGACCAACTGGTACCTCCCTCTGAGATACTAAAAATCGTTCATCTGACACTAACATTATAGAAATAGCAGGCTCACCGCCTGCTATTTCTATTTGT
>JAHAZN010000071.1 GCA_018385335.1 Prevotella sp. | reverse complement strand
TATTTCAGCAAATCGGGGCGCAACCGTCGGGTGCGCTCCATGGCTTGGTCCATCTCCCATTGTTTAATCTTAGCTTCGTTGCCACTGAGGAGTATGTCGGGCACTTTCCACCCTTTGTAGTCGGCGGGACGGGTGTAGATGGGAGCAGAAAGAAGGTCGTCTTGAAAACAGTCGGAGAGGGCACTCTGCTCATCACCTATCACGCCGGGTACCACTCTCACGATGGCATCGGCCATCACTGCAGCAGCCAGTTCTCCGCCAGTGAGCACATAGTCGCCTATACTTATCTCGCGTGTGATGAGATGCTCGCGGATGCGATGGTCGATGCCTTTGTAGTGGCCACAAAGGATGATGATGTTCTCTTTTAATGACAGGTCGTTGGCGACGTGCTGGTTAAACTGTTCACCATCGGGTGAGGTGAAAATGACTTCATCATAGTTGCGTTCAGCTTTCAGTGCACTGATACACCTGTCGATAGGCTCACACTGCATCACCATCCCCGCAAAACCACCATAAGGATAGTCATCCACGCGACGCCATTTGTCTGTGGTATAGTCGCGCAGGTTATGGAGGTGAATCTCTGCCAGACCTTTCTTCTGTGCACGAGCCAGGATAGACTCGTGAACAAAACCCTCTATCATCTCAGGCAAAACGGTGATGATGTCTATTCGCATAACTTGTCAAGAAAAGAAGGGTATGTGATGAAGTTAGATCAGTTAGCCGCCTCAAACTCTTTGAGGAAACGTGTGTCGTTCTCAGAGAACATACGGAGGTCGCTCACCTGATATTTGAGGTTGGTGATACGCTCCACACCCATACCAAAGGCGTAGCCGCTGTATATCTTGCTGTCGATGCCACACTGTTCGAGGACGTTGGGATCTACCATGCCGCATCCCAGAATCTCTACCCATCCGGTGTGTTTGCAGAAACCACATCCCTTGCCGCCACAGATATGGCATGAGATATCCATCTCAGCACTCGGCTCAGTGAATGGGAAATAGCTTGGACGCAGACGTATCTTGGTGTCGGCGCCAAACATCTCTCGTGCGAAGGAGAGCAACACCTGTTTCAGGTCGGTGAAACTCACGTTCTTATCTATATACAGACCTTCTACCTGATGGAAGAAGCAATGGGCGCGTGCTGTGATGGCCTCATTGCGGTAAACCCTTCCTGGGCAGATGATACGGATGGGAGGCTGAGTGGTCTCCATCACGCGAGCCTGCACACTGCTGGTATGTGAGCGCAACAGGATGTTCTTGGTTACATCGTTGGGATGCTGCGACACGAAGAAAGTGTCCTGCATGTCACGCGCAGGATGATCGGCAGCAAAGTTCATCTTTGTGAACACATGGAGGTCGTCTTCTACCTCAGGTCCATCAGCCAGGATAAAGCCCATGCGTGAGAAGATGTCGATAATCTCGTTCTTCACTATTGTCAGGGGATGACGTGTGCCAAGGGCGATGGGGTAAGGAGAGCGTGAAAGGTCGATGTTTGTTTGGATATTGGCTGTTTGCGCAAACTGCTCCTTGAGCGAATTGATACGCTCCGTAGTCGTCTGCTTGAGTTCATTGATTTTCATACCCACAGTCTTCTTCTCCTCTGCAGGTACGTTACGAAAGTCGGCCATCAACTCATTGATCACACCTTTCTTGCTAAGATATTTCAGTCGCAGTGCTTCAATCTCTTCTGCATTAGAGGCTGTGAGCTTGCTCACCTCCTGTAGCAGTTCTTCTATTCTGTCGAGTATCATCATTGTTTTGAAAAATTTCCTGCAAAGGTAATGTTTTTATAGAAAAAGCGTGCATCATATCAAAATAAAGTTGTAATTTTGCCGAAATTTGAGAGACGGATAATCAATCCGATGCGATGATGAATAAATTTTTGATAGCGGTTTTCGCTTGTCTGGTAGCCATTTTCTCATGTAAGGGCAACAAGGCTACCTATGGAGATGAAGAGGCTCCTGCTGATTCTATTGACTCGTTGGGAATGGCTGTAGCTGACTCCGTTGAGGTTCTCCCCGCTGAGACGATGGTGCCAAGGGCAGCCGATGAGCTCTTTGATGATTTCTTCTTTAATTTTATCGTCAATAAGAAGATGCAGAAGAGCAGAATAAAATTCCCCCTCCCTGTCGTTGACGGTGATAAGAAGGAGATGATAGCCAAAGAGGAGTGGAAGATGGATCACTTCTTTATGAATCAAGGTTACTATACGCTGATATTCGATAATCACAAACAGCTTAATCTGCTGAAAGATACCTCGGTATCTCATGTCACCGTGGAGAAGATTTATCTCGATAAGAAACGGGTGAAACAGTATGTCTTTGGACGAGAGAACGGATTATGGCAACTCAACAGCATCAAGCTCACAGATACCTATAATGTAAAGAATGCATCGTTTATCGACTTCTATCAGAAGTTTGCCAATGATACCGCCTTCCAGATACAGCATCTCTGCAATCCTGTAGCTTTCACAGGTCCCGACCCAGATGATGATTTCCAACAGATGGAAGGAGTGATAACCCCCGACACCTGGCTGGCTTTCTCGCCAGAGATTCCTGTAAAGATGATCTACAACATCGTGTATGGGCAGAACTATACGGAGAGCAACCGAAAAATCTTCCTTATCCGAGGAATAGCCAACGGACTGGAGATAGAAATGGTGTTTAAGCGTATAGGAGGCAAATGGATGCTTCAGAGTCTGACAACTTGATTCTTCTATAGCTATGATAACCATCAAAAACAGTTGCACCATTCCCAATACCTTCGGCATCAAAGCGTGTTGCCACGAATATGTGGAGCCAGAAACCGAAGAGGAGCTCATTGATTATCTAAAGTCGCGCGCAGCGCACCCTGTGATGTCGCATCAGCCTCTCCTCATCATAGGAGGAGGGAGCAACCTCCTGTTTACTAAAGACTATGAGGGAACGGTGCTCCATGTGGCGATAAAGGGAATCGCGGCAGAAGAGACTGCACAGGGAGTGATGGTGAGTGCGGCTGCTGGTGAGAACTGGGACACCCTGGTAGAATATTGTGTGGAGCATGAGTGGTATGGATTGGAGAATCTCTCGCTTATCCCCGGTGAGGTGGGAGCTTCTGCAGTGCAGAATATTGGTGCTTATGGAGTAGAGGCCAAAGACTTTATCCACAGCGTTGAGGTGGTGGAGGTGGCCACGGGCGAGAAGGTGTTGCTGAAAAACGATGACTGCGACTATGCTTATCGCAGGAGCAACTTTAAGACCAGCTGGAGAGGGAAATATGTGGTGACTAAGGTCAACTATCTCCTTTCTCATGAGTTCCAACCGCAACTTGACTATGGCAACATACGGGCAGAACTGGAGAGGATGGACATTGTCCATCCCACGGCAAAATTGCTCAGAGAGATTATTGTAAATATAAGAAGGGAGAAACTTCCTGACCCAGAGGTGGAAGGAAATGCCGGTAGTTTCTTTATGAACCCCGTGGTTGACAGAAAAAAAGCCAAACAGTTGATGGAATGCTATCCCTCTATGCCCCATTATATACTCAACGATGAAGAGGTGAAGATTCCAGCCGGATGGTTGATAGAACAGAGCGGATGGAAGGGACGCTCCTTAGGACGGGCAGGGGTGCACGGCAAACAGGCCTTGGTGCTTGTCAACAGAGGAGGAGCTACGGGCGAAGAGATTCTTAAGTTGAGCGAGACGGTGAGAGGAGCAGTAAAAGAAAAATTTGGAATAACCATTCATCCGGAAGTCAACATACTATGATGAAGCTTACTTTTCTTGGAACAGGTACCAGTTGTGGTGTTCCCGTGCTGGGGTGTCAGTGTCCCGTGTGTAAGAGCAAAGACCCACGCGACAAACGACTGCGTACCTCTGCAATGCTGGAGACAGCATATACAAGGGTGCTCATCGACTGTGGACCTGACTTCAGACAGCAGATGATGCCCATGGATTTCAGAAAGATAGATGCTATCCTTGTTACCCACTCCCATTATGATCATGTGGGCGGTGTGGACGATGTGCGCCCCTATTGCAAACTGGCTCCAGTGAATGTCTATGCTAATGCCAAGGCGGTGAAGGGGATGAAAGAGATGCTGCCCTATTGTTTTCCCCAGGAGGGGAAGGATAAATATCCTGGTGTGCCCGATCTTATCCTTCACACGGTAGAGCCACATCAGGCGATAGAGATAGGCGACATACACATCGAGCCCTTCGAGGTGATGCATCATCAGTTGCCTATCTTAGGATTCAGGGTGGGAGGACTGGTATATATCACAGATATGAAAACTATCCTAGATGAGGAGCGAGATTATCTGAATACGACCCCCATAGATACTTTGGTTATCAATGCCTTGCGTTTCGATAGGCCCCATCATTCGCATCTCCTCGTTGACGATGCCATCGCTTTTGCACGTTCTGTAGGCGCGCGACAAACCTTCTTGACACATGTATGTCATGACATAGGTTGTCACGAAGAGGTCAACCGACGTCTTCCTGATGATGTGCGTTTGGCTTACGATGGACAGACCATTGAGTGGCCTATCTCCTGTGCTTCTTGCGAGTGAAGAGGCTACCGTATTGGTGCATCAGTTTTCTTACTAACATAAAAGCATCAAAGGCAGTGATGCTGTTGCTGATGATGCTGGTGATGAGTTCCCCTTTTGTAGAAGATTTCTGGGGGACGAAGACATCGTGCCATAATGAGTCAATCTCTTCACCTTTCTGATGAAGAGCTTGACTCAGTTCTTCCTTACAAAGTCGGATGTCATCGAGTGTGGAGGGAGGTGTTGTGGGGGTAGTCATATTACTTCTATTCTGTGAGTTAAACAAACGGGGCATAATGCTGTCATTTCTCCAAGAGGATAGACACCATCAGTCTTACTAAAGGTCGCTCTATCCACGACTTTCTGAAGATGAGTGTGGCGATGAGCAATCCAAGAAAAGCCAGTGATACAACTCCGAAGGCACCGGCAAGCCCTAAGGTAGGTGCCATCCAATAGACCAAGGCAAAGGACGCATAGAACAGCACTGCTATTGTGAGTAACAGGATAATCACCGTCAGCGCCAATGCCGCCGTTAAACGCACCACCTTGTCAACGACGTCATATTTGAGATATGACTTCTTCAACTCCAAATACTCCTTGAGAGCTTCTATGAGTTGCACAATATTCTCTATGTTCTTATCGCTCGATAACATGGTTGTGGGTATGGGTTACTCTTCGGGAGCTGCCTCCTGAATGTCGTCAACGAGGTCGCAAACCTCCTTCTTACTCAGTTTGATGTTGTGCTTCTTGAGAAACTCATCAACTGCACCGGTGATGCGAGAACGAGTATCTGTCCCCTTTTCAGGAGCCATCAGCAATCCAACAACTGCGCCAGCCAAAGCACCGCCAAGGAAGGCGCCAACATAACCTAAATTTTTCATATCATTTCTGTATTAAAGGGTGAAACATCTTGTTATTTCACGGACAAATATACAGAATGTTTTCAAGAAGCAAGCCATTTTTAATATCTTTTTATGGTGTTTTTTAGTACAATTTACCCATTTAACAAACTTTATGTGCGTCAACTTGATTTATTTGTTTCATATTTAGTAACTTCGCCAAAACTTTTGGTGTTTTCAATCAATACAAGTAAATATTCATCATTTAATAAAATAGCAAGAAAATGAAAAAGTACATGGTATGGTGTGCAGGCTTATGCCTCACAATGGCCTTTACAGGTTGTAAATCAAGTGAGAGTGCATATAAGAAGGCATACGAGAAAGCCAAGGCACAGGAAACAGCTTCGCAGGCTCCCGTGGTAACAGAGCAGCCCACAGAAACAGCAGTGGTAGCTCCTGTAGAAGAGAAGCCTGTGACTGAACTGAAGATTGTGGATAATACCGACAACGTAAAGGTGACACAGGAAAAGGTATCGCTTGTGAATGGTAGCGGACTGAAGAATTTCAGCGTTGTGGTGGGTTCTTTCCAGCTTAAAGCCAATGCTGAAGGACTTGTACAGCGTCTCCGTGATGCTGGTTATGATGCACAGCTCGTACTCAACGTAGAGCGTAATATGTATCGTGTCGTTGCTACTACCTTCGAGACCAAGGCTGAGGCTGTGGCCAGCAAGAACGAGTTGGTAGGAAAGTATCAGGGTGCATGGTTGCTCTATAACACTGCACAATAAATATTACATAAAACAAAGATGGTGTATCAGTAGATGTTGGATGCAATAAGTTGCACCACTTTTCTGATACACCATTATTATATTTATACAATGGCACGTATTCTCTCTGTCGATTATGGAAAGAAACGCACTGGCTTGGCCGTGACCGACCCCCTGCAGCTTATTGCCGGAGGACTGACCACGGTGGCTACGTCGGAGTTGATGAACTTCTTGCTCGATTATATACAGAAAGAGAAGGTAGAACTCCTTGTTGTGGGAGAACCTATACAGCCCAATGGTCAACCGAGTGAGAACCTCCAGCGTGTCAGACAGTTTGTGGCACAGTGGAGAAAGAAATGCCCAGAGATACCCGTGGAGATGTACGACGAAAGGTTTACCTCTGTGTTGGCACACCAGGCTATGTTGCAGGGAGGACTGAAGAAACAGGCACGACAAAACAAAGCACTCGTTGATGAGATAAGTGCCACAATCATTCTACAGGATTATTTGTCTTCAAGAAAATACAAAAGATGATTTTACCTATTTATACCTATGGCCAACCTGTATTGCGGAAGGTGGCAGAAGATATTACCGCAGATTATCCTCAGTTGAAGGAGTTGATAAACAATATGTATGAAACGCTGGCTGAATCAGAAGGCATCGGACTTGCTGCTCCGCAGATAGGACTGGCAGTGAGGGTGGTGGTAATCGACCTTGATGTGATCTCTGAAGACCTACCCGAGTACAAGGGATACAAAAAGGTGTTTATCAATGCACATATCGTGGAATATGATGAGACAAAGACTGATACCTCCGAGGAAGGATGCCTCAGTTTGCCGGCTATTCATGAGAAGGTAACACGTCCTACACGTATCCGCGTGCAATATCTCGACGAGGAGATGAATGCCCACGATGAATGGGTAGAAGGCTATTTGGCAAGGGTGATGCAGCATGAGTTTGACCATCTCGATGGAAAAGTGTTTGTTGACCGCATCTCACCACTAAGAAAACAGTTGATAAAGAACAAGCTCAAGTCGTTATTGCAGGGGCGTTTCAGATGTGGATATAAGACAAAGACAGTTCCCGTAAGAAGATAAGGTGAGGATTGTATTATTGTTGATTGCAGGATGGCTTCCATTGATTGGTTGGGGACAGTTTAATACCGACCGGTTGATGATGGTGGGGCGTAGTGCGCTTTACTACGAGGATTATGTCCTGTCGATTCAATATTTCAATCAAGCGATCAATGCCAAACCCTATCTCTATGAACCCTGGTTCTATCGAGCGCTCGCCAAATATTACTTGGAGGATTTTGATGGAGCAGAGAGCGACTGCAGCAGGGCGATAGAGCGCAATCCCTATGTGGTCAATCTCTACGAACTGCGTGGCATTAACCGTATTCGTCAGCAGAGATTTGCCGATGCCATCCAAGATTACTCAAGAGCGATAAGACTGGCCCCCGACAAATCATCGTTATGGCACAATAGAGTGTTATGCCGTATTCAGCAGAAAGACTATGCGCAGGCAATGGCCGACCTCGACAGTATCAACAAACACTGGTCGAAGGATGCAGGAGGATATGCCCTACGTGCAGAGGTGTGCCTGTTGCAGAAAGACACTGCGACGGCAATGCAAGCCTTGGAGAAGAGTCTGGAACTTGATGCCTACAACGGCACTACATGGGCTGCTAAGGCTGCCATATTACTTGCACAGTCGGAATGGAAGGAGGCAGAGAAAGCCTTAGACGAAGCTATCCGACTCAAACCCCAAAGTGCCGGATATTATATCAACAGGGCACTGAGCCGACTGAACCAGAACAATCTCAGGGGAGCAATGAGTGATTACGACCTCGCCCTCGAGATAGACCCTAACAACTTCCTCGGACATTATAACAGAGGACTGTTGAGGGCGCATGTGGGCGACGACAATAAGGCAATCCTCGACTTCGATTTTGTGCTCAAGATGGAACCGGACAACATGATGGCGCTGTTCAATAGAGCACTGCTCTTAGAAAACACCGGAGACCTGAGGGGAGCTATCGAGGATTACTCTAAGGTGATAGATGTCTATCCCAACTTCTGGACGGGCTTACTCAACAGAGCCTCATGTTATCGCAAACTGGGGATGGTGAAACAGGCAGAAAAGGATGAGTTCAAAGTGTATAAGGCACAGCTGTATAAACATCTCTACGGCACACAGCCACGAATGAATAAGGACCAGATGAGAAAACGTAGTGATGACGATCTGGATAAATACAATCAGATAGTGGTGGTGGACGAACAGGAGATGGAGCATGAGTATAAGAACGAATACCGCGGCAAGGTGCAGAACCGTCATGTGGTGATGGCGCAGCGACCGATGTACGAACTCTCTTATGTGCATCATCCCAGCGAGGTGAGGAGTTATGTGCCTTTTGACAGACAGGTGGAACAGTGGAACAGGAGATGGAAAAAGGCATCGCCCCTTTATATCAAAGCAGGACAGGAAGCGTTGGATGAGGCTTCCTCCAAAAGGTTCTTCCAACTGATAGACACCTTGTCTGTGGCTGCCGGTCATGCCATGGAATGTGACCTGGGATCACTCCTCTTTATGCGTGCTATCGCTTATGGTGAGATACAGAACTTTGAGGAGGCTAAGGCCGACTTAGATGCCTGTCTCTCCTCTGATTCTACATGGGTGCTCGCCTATTGGCAACGTGCGGTATGCAGTGCGAAACAGGCTGAATATATGCAGTCGCAGGGTAAGGACGGACAGCTGCTTCGCCTCTCTGCCATCAACGACCTCTCTGTCGCTATCCACCTGAATGGACAGAATGCCTACCTTTTCTATAATAGAGGATATGTTCATGCCACCCTGAAGGATGAACGTCGTGCGATAGAGGACTTCTCGCGTGCCATCGTGCTCGACCCACATCTGCCAGAAGCATATTACAACAGAGGACTTGTCCGCATACAGTATGGACAAGTTAACGAGGGTGTTGCCGACCTGAGTAAGGCGGGAGAGCTGGGCTTGTTTGATGCCTATAGCGTGATAAAGAAATACCGCAAATAAAAAATCAGATAAGCTTGAAATGAGCCAGCGCATTGGCTATGCCATCGTCATCAACACTCGTGGTGACATAGTCGGCAGCTACTTTCAATCCTTCCTTACTGTTGCCCATAGCAACACCGATCCCAGCCTTTTTGATGATGGCAAGGTCGTTGCCTCCATCGCCAAAAGCCATAGTCTCTGATAAGTTGAGACCGAGGTATTCGGCCATCGCCTGCAGGCCATTGCCCTTGTCGGCAGCTATCGAGGTGATGTCAGTAAAGGCGGGATGCCATCTGCCAGAGACACAGTGAGGCATCTTGCTCATCAAACTCGCTTCGTGAGTCTCGGGAAAGAAGGGGGTAAACTGTAATACAGGTTGCTCAAAGAGTGGCTCGGCGGGTTTCTCAAGATCAATATTCTGCACCTTCAACTCGTCTCCAAACACCTCTTGGAAGATGGGCTTGGGATTGTAGAGTGCCAGGTCATGCTGTCCGATGACCAAACAGGTGTAGTCGTGCTCGTCGGCATCCCTTCTTATTGCCTTCACATCGTCGGTGTCGATAGCATTGACGCATACCGTATGTTCTCCTACATAGCAGTAGGCGCCGTTGGTTGTGATATATCCATCGATGAGATGACTGATGGCACCGAGGTTAGTGATAATCATTGGAGGACGTCCGGTAGAGATAAATACTTTCACGCCGTTTCTCTTGGCACGAGTGAGTGCATCGATGGTAGAAGCGGGGATGTCGTGGGTCTGAAGACTCACCAAGGTACCATCGATATCTAAAAACAAACTTTTAATCATAATAGCTGAGTGGAAGGAGAGGGGCTTATTTCCCCTGACCTTGAGGGAGGAGAGATTTGATACTTGGAATAAGGTAATCGCTTATCTTATAGTAAGGTACAACGAATGAGATGATGCCTGTAGCATAGCATGCAATCTCGTAAGGCTGATAGGTGAACATCACTCCTTTCTCGGTGAGATAGGGAGGGGTAGAGGGAAGAGGGATATTATTGATGTCGTCTATCAACAGCATATTCTTCAAGTCTTCATCATGACTGATAGGCTGGTTCTGGTCGGAGAAGAAACGCATCAATCCCTCTTTAAGTAAACTGTTGATGTCTTTAGTATCAACATATTGACGGATGAGCTCATGTCCAAAGCGTCGCCCGTCAGATTTCCTGAAAGTCACTCCCTGTGAAGTATGCATGCCGTGGGCTCCACCAAGAAACGACTCAGACGTGAAGAGATAAGTGATGTATGTCGGCGTCTCCACCTCTTTGGTGAAAGAGAGATGCTGGTACATTATTTGTGGTGTCGCTCCGGCATCGATAAGTTCCTGCGCATTCTCGATAAGGTCTTTCTCCAGCTGCTGGCCATAGTAGTTGATGAGCGAATCGCCATTGACAAGGCCGTGAGTATAGGTACCACCCATCTGCTCCTCGATATACTCTGCAATGGCATTGCCCACGGCCGAGTTGGCTTGGATAGGATAGTCGCATGAGATGTTGAGGTCTATCGTGTTGTTAGTCTTCTTATAACTAAGCGTTTGGATATCGACATCAGTAGAAATGGTAGCCTGTTTGCATGCGATGAGGCTCATGCTCAAGAGGCAGATGGAGATCAACCATAAGGAACGTGTGATGTTTTGCATAGAATGATTGTCGTTTGAAGAGTGAATATTTGATGCAGAGGTGAATCACCACTTAATGGCGATTGCTCGTTTGAATAAAAGATGGGTTCTGAAAATGTGTGTCCATCTGCGGACATCATCATTTCAGAACCCACCCTATGAGGGACGATTATTCGCCCTTGATTGCAGCTACGCCGGGAAGTACCTTGCCCTCGATAGCCTCGAGCAGTGCACCGCCACCGGTAGAGATATAAGAAACCTTGTCGGTAAGACCGAACTTGGTGCAGCATGCAACAGAGTCGCCACCGCCAATGAGCGAGAATGCCCCCTCTGCAGTAGCCTCAGCAATAGCGTTGCCGATAGCTTTTGAACCAGCGGTAAACTCATCGCACTCGAACACACCGGCAGGACCATTCCACAGGATGGTCTTGCAGCCCTTGATAGCAGCAGCAAAAGCTTCCTGAGCCTTAGGACCAGCATCGAGACCTTCCATTCCGGCAGGGATAGCGTTTGAAGGATAGTTCTCAATCTTAGCACCCTCTTTCACGGTCATTGAACCGAAGTCGAGATTGTCGCAGCAAGTGGCATCGGGAGCCATGATGAGTTCAACACCATTCTCTGCAGCCAACTTCTCCACGTTGAGAGCAACGTCGAGCTTGTCCATCTCAACGATAGACTCACCAATCTCACCACCATGAGCCTTGGCGAAGGTGTAGGTCATACCACCACAGAGAATCAATTTATCTACCTTGCCCAGGAGGTTCTCGATGATACCAATCTTTGAAGAAACCTTTGAGCCACCCATGATGGCGATGAACGGACGTTTGATATTGTTCAGCACGTTGTCAACAGCCTTCACCTCTTTCTCCATGAGGAAGCCAAGCATCTTGTTGTCGGCATCGAAATAGTCAGCGATAACAGCTGTAGAAGCATGCTTGCGGTGAGCTGTTCCGAAAGCATCCATTACATAGCAGTCAGCATAGCTTGCGAGCGTCTTGGCAAACTCCTTCTGGCTGGCCTTCATGGCTTTCTTTGCCTCGTCGTATGCGGGGTCGGTCTTCTCAATGCCTACGGGCTTACCCTCTTCCTCGGGATAGAAACGAAGGTTCTCCAACAGCAGCGCCTCGCCACATTTCAGATTGGCAGCAGCCTCCTGAGCTTTAGCGCAATCAGGAGCAAAGCTCACCTTCGTGCCGAGAGCAGCGCTCACAGCATCAACAATCTGGCCAAGAGAGAACTTGGGGTTTACCTTGCCCTTGGGCTTACCCATGTGAGACATGATGATGAGTGCACCACCGTCTGCCAACACCTTCTTCAGGGTAGGCAGCGCACCGCGGATACGGGTATCATCAGTGATTTTACCATTCTCATCCAATGGTACATTGAAGTCAACACGCACAATTGCCTTCTTACCGGCAAAATTAAATTCGTTGATTGTCATAATTAATAATTAATTGAACGATAAATATATTTTATAATGAATAGATATTTCTACGTTTTACGCCCTACAAAGGTACGACATTCTATTGACATTGTGAAGGTAAGAAGGTGAAAATTTATGTTTTTTTGCGTGCTAATGATGTTAATGTAATATCTACTTGTCAAAATAATGAGATTATTTTGTAATTTTGCACTGAATTTTAAAACTATAGAGATGAAAGAAATAGTAACATTCAATGCCCCAGCCGCCATCGGTCCTTACAGTCAGGCCATTGAGGTCAACGGCATGGTATTTGTTTCAGGGCAGTTGCCCATCGTTCCCGAGACAGGTGCTTTCCCTGAGGGTGGTATTGCTGCCCAGTCACGTCAGTCGCTTCTCAATGCGCAGGCTATTTTGAAAAAGGCAGGTCTGGACTTGAGTAATGTTGTGAAAACAACGGTGCTCCTTGCTGATATCGCTGATTTTGCTGCGATGAACGAGGTATATGCACAGTTTTTCAGCAAACCCTTCCCCGCTCGTTCGGCTTTTGCTGTCAGGGATCTTCCCAAGGGTGCTTTGGTTGAAATAGAAGTTATTGCGGCAAGATGAAGAAAGATGCAGTGATTATTCTTAGTGGCGGGATGGATAGTGTCACTATGCTCTATGATTACCAGGAGCGTATAGCAGTGGCTATCTCCTTCGACTATGGGAGCAACCACAATGCCAAAGAGATACCTTTTGCGCAGCTACACTGTCGGCGTTTGGGCATCGAGCATCTGGTGATTCCATTAGAGTTTATCCATCGCTATTTTGACAGTTCGTTGTTACAGGGCGCTGAGGCTATTCCCGAAGGACATTACGCTGCTGATAACATGAAATCGACTGTCGTGCCCTTCAGAAATGCCATCATGCTCTCTGTCGCTGTAGGATTGGCAGAGAGTCGTCATCTTAACTATGTGATGATGGCTAACCATGGAGGCGACCATACCATCTATCCCGACTGCCGACCGGAGTTTGTCAAGGCTTTCAGCGATGCTTCTGTGGCGGGAACCTATGAGAAGGTGGAAGTGTGGGCACCCTATACCATGCTGACCAAGGTGGATATTGCTAAGCGAGGAAAAGAGCTGGGTATCGACTACAGTGAGACATGGTCGTGTTATAAGGGTGGCGATGTGCACTGTGGACGATGTGGTACCTGTATGGAGCGAAAGGAAGCACTTGAACAGGCTGGAATAGTAGATAATACGGCGTATGAGCATCAAGAATGAGCGCATACCGATATTTGAGATATTAACATAGGAATAAAATAGAATTATGAAGCATTTTTTACTTTGTGTATGGATGATGTGCACATTGGCAGTGGGAGGAAGTCTTCAGATGACCGCCCAAACCACAGCTTATGGATGTATATCAAGTGAAAGCAATGGTTGCAAGATGGTCTCCTTCGACTGGGAGAGTATGAGCACCGAAAGTGTAACGGCAGTTAACCAACTCTTTAAGTTACCCTCAGAGTTAGAGGGTGTCTCGTGTGGTGTGTCAGTAGGCAAAAAGTATTATGCCATCTATAGTGATGCAGATACCTATGAGCAGATTTTCGCCTCCTTCAACTTTACTACCGGAGAGGTGGTGAAGGTGCAGACCTTTGGTGAAGGAACGGAAAACTTTCTCGATATGGCCTACGATGAGAAGAACGACAAACTCTACCTGCTGTGTTATGCAATGGAGTTTGACGAGGATGGTAGGGCAAAACATATCACTAAGGTGGAAGAAATTGACCCCGCCAATGGCAAACGCGTGGTGAAGACACGACTCAGTGGTGTATGGTGCGGTATTGAGGTGAATGACAAAGGAGGATTCTATCTCGTACAGCGCAAGCAGGTGAGCTTCAATTATTATCCTCAGCTCTTCACTATGACTGCTGATTTCGATGAGCCGGTAGCACTGATAGAACAGAAAACGCTGAGTTTCAACTTCACCTATACCAACAGCGCCGTGCTGAAGGGTGATCATCTCTATTATATCTGTGGGACAAAAGCCTTTGTCTTCAACCTCACAGACAAGAGCATCACTACATTGGGTACGCTTGCAGGACAATTTAGTGGACTCACCTTTACCCTTTCTTCTGAGAATGGAGATGGCAGTGCCTATGGACAGAATCAAGAGAAGAAGAGCACCCGACGTTTGGTGAGCAAGACCTACTTTGGCGACGCTATGGGCAACGTGTCTAATGATAAAGACATGAAGCGTAATAACTATTATTACAATGTTGATGGTACGCTTGTTCGTGTGATAGAGATGGGGCGTGGCTATGGTGACAACGACGAATATACGATGAGCTATTATACCAAGAATGACCTTGATAGCAAGGGCAATGTGGTGAAGTCGTGCCGTTACCAGTATGGACTCTATGACCATGGTGACATGGCCATAAAGGAGGCCTCTTCTGAGGAATATACCTATGATGTCAATGGCAAACTGTCATCAATGACGAGTGCGAGCTCGGTGTATAGCTACGAGTATGATGCAGAGGGCAACATGGTGAAGGAGACGGTGTCACGTACAGCAACCGGTGATGTTATTCAGGTGATAGAATATTCCGATTTCGTAGGCTTAGATCAACCACAGACGGTGGTTTCATCTTCACCTAACCATCCCGAATGGACCGGTTATATCTACAAGGAGCAAAGAACCTATGATGCCGAAGGTCAGCTAATAAAGGCTGTACGCTCAAGTGTGAGCGACGGCAAGGAGACCCCAACACTGTTGGAGACTTGGACCTATGAAGGTAACTTCCTCACCGAGTATGTCAAATCTTCATATGATGCGCTGAGCCAGGTGAAGCCCATCTTTAAGACATCCTACAGCATGGTGGATGGCAACCCTGACAAGGTGATGCACTCCGACTCCACCTACTTTGAGAAGAAATGGTATCTCACCAGTGGCTCTATATGTGTGGATGAATACAAAGAGTTTGACAAAATGGACGACAAGTGTGCGATGAACATTGCAGTGTCTGCTGACAATGAACAGATGAACACCACCAATATCCTAATGGATGTTCCCGCCTTGGCTTATGAGGCAGAGTGTGGGTTGAGAATCTTCCGTAACGGATTGTTGATAGCAGAGACATCGGCACTCGACCTCTTGCAGGAGAATGGCGGCTTCGGTATGCCTGCACTGCTTTACACCGATTCAGCACTGACCAATGGTACATATGATTATTTCGTGCAGGTATGTAAGGAAGTGAATGATGAGCAGAATGCTACCGTATATGATGGCTATTATGTCTCCAATGCCGCAGAAGTGACCTATGCACTCACATTGCCTGCCGTCTCTAACGTGGCACTGACAGCAGGACGAAAAGAGAAGACTGGTGATTATGTGGGTACCATCTCTTGGGAGAACCCAAAAAATGCCGCCGAATATGGTTTTATCAGCAACGACCTCTATTATGACAATATGCAGTTGCCCGAGGCTGATACTACCGATATCGCTGCTGCCCAGATCGAAGGCGTCTTCTATTTCAAGAACACCAACGTGTATATCCTCAGTCGCTATAAATATGGCAAGGCCTATTCGGACACGATCACCGTGGCTCTTGCTGATGTCAAGGAGATGGCTACAGGTATCGACGAGGTGACAGGTGATGGCAATACCATGACCTTCAACGGACGTGAGCTGACCCTCAGTAAGCAGGCCAATATCGTTGTTTATGGCATGGGCGGACAACTGACGAAACGTGTCAACGACACCCGTAATGTCAACCTGGCAAAGTGGGGTAGAGGTACATATATAATATGTGTAGAACAGAACGGTAAAAACCTCATATATAAAGTGCAGGTGAGATAATCGCTTGCGATAAGATTATACAAATAAAAATAGATGATTGGAATGAATAAGGTGAAATTTTTGCTCATCGCAGTCTTTGCCTCTGTCCTGCTTAACGGCAGGGCAGAGACCAAGCCCCTCATCCTTGTGGGACCAGATGAATATCAGGTACTGTGTATCTCACCCAACGGCACATGGGCCTGTGGTGATTTTAATGATTTCTCTTACGAAGATCATGCCTTTAGGTGGAATCTCGTAAGTGGAGAGATAGAACTTCTCGATACCGAGAATGCTTGTTCGGCATGGAGCATCAACGATGATGGTGTGGTTGCTGGTACCTTTACCTCTACCACCATCAATGCTAACCATGCACCGGCATCTATCCCTGGCTACTGGGATGGTAGCTGGCATGCTGTGGAACTTCCCGAAGGAGCCGAGGCTGAAGGAATAGGCTATGGCATCTCCGAGGATGGTCACTATATGTGTGGCTCTGTGCTCGTAAAGGGAATATATAAAGGCTATATCTGGAAGGACGGAAAGATTTATAAGCAGCTTAGCTCCAAGAGCCATGCCATGCCTTATGCCATCTCTCCCGATGGACAGTCGGCCACAGGATGGGCGTTTAACAGCAACCGTACTGCTACCTATTGGAATGCTGAAGGCAAGGAAAACATCATGTCCACCTATCAGTCGCCATGGAGCTCTGGACGACGCTTCTCTCCCGATGGAAAGCAGATTGTCTTCTTCGGTGGATGGGACATGGAGAGCGAGGTGGATATCCTAAGGGCTATCTATAACGTGGAGACAGGCGAGGTGACCAACATCATCTTCCCCGAGAAAGTCCAGGACTTCGACCTCTTTGATATTAGCAACGACGGTTTGATAGCTGGCTCGATCAATAACATGGCTTATCTCTATAAGGATGGACAATCGATGCTTGCCTATCCATATCTTAAGCAGCGCGGTGTCGATTTCACAAATATCGACATGATGACCCTCGAGGGCGATACCATGCCTACACTCTTCCGCACACAGAGCCTCTCTGCTGATGGCAATTCTATGGCCCTCCTGTATTATAGCAATGCCCAAAGTCTGAAGTCGATGGTGGTGCGTCTCAACCAGGATGTGGTGCATGGAGCACCTTCTCATCTCGTGGCAAAGAAGATGAAGAAGACAGAACAAGTCAAACTATCATGGAAGGCTCCACTCGGTGTAGAGGGCATCAAGGGATACAACGTTTATCGTGATGGAAAGAAAGTCAACAGCCAGTTGGTTGCTAACAACTATTATTTTGATGAGCTAACCTCCGTAGGTACTTATACCTATAAGGTAGGCACACTCTGTTCCGATGACACCGAGGTGATGTCGGAAGAGCAAGAGACAATCACTGTGGAAAAGGAGACTGCATCAGCTCCCACCTCCCTTTATGCCCGTCAAAAGGGTGTAGGTGGAGCACTTTTGCAGTGGGGTGAGCCGCTGAGCAATCAGCCTATCTTCTCTTATGTCAACTACGACCGCTGTCAACTCCAGGGTTTCGGCATCGTAGAAGATAATATCTCTTTTGAGGCAGCTATCAGCATCGATAAGGAAGAAATGGGATGTTATGGAGATTACAAGCTCTCCAAGGTGACCTTCTATCCTATGAGTGCGCAGAGCGACTGGACCTTAAATGTTTACAGTCGTGCTGAGGATGGTAAGCTGACGAAAATCTATACTCAGCCGATCACCCAGACACTCAACTATGGACAGAAGAACATCGTGAAGCTCAACACGCCTGTCGCATTACCTGCAACAGATATGCTTGTTGCTATCCAAACCACTGTTCAGACAGCCTCTACACAAGTGATAGGAATCGACTACGGACATACCCAGCCAGGTTATGGCGACCTCTTGCGCTTGGTGGAAGAGCCCGCTTTCTATTCGATTACAGAATCGTCAACTATCAATGGTTATCCATACTATAGCACATGGATGATTGAGGCTATCCTTCAGTCAAAGAACGACGTAGAGAATAGCGATGTGGTGTCAAGTTACAAACTGCTTGTTGACGGCAAGGAGGTGAGTCATACCACTAACACTACAGCTACACTCACCCAGCTCTCTGAAGGCGAGCATACAATAGGTGTGAAGGCTGTCTTTGCCACAGGTGAAGAGTCGAAAGCCAATGAGACCAAAGTGAACATCGTCAATACCTATCAGGCAGTGAAGAAAGTGAATGTTGCGGCTCAGGGCAGTTCGGCTATCCATGCTACATGGGAGACACCGAAGAATTCTGATGATACGTGGGTGTCTTATGCTATCGACACACCAGGTTCTAATGCAGAGTATGGTGTGACAGGTCCTGCTGAAAACAACTATGGCCTGATGGCAGCTGTCGATTTCTCGCCGTCGATGTTGCGTGGTTATGAGGGCTATGAGATAAAATCGATGAAATTCTATCCTACATCAGATGCTGTCTTCACCCTCATGCTCATCGAGGACAATAAGCAGGTGCTCGAACAGGAGGTGACCAACTATGTCCTGAATCAGTGGAACGAGGTGGAACTTGACCGTCCTGTCACCGTGAAGAAGGGTGCTGAGTATCTTATGGTTATCGACTGCTATGATGTGACTCCAAATGAGGCTCCTCTTGCAGTGGATGTTGTGAGCCCCTACAAGTATATGTCCGACCTCTATTCGCTCGATGGTGAGACCTGGGGCTCCATCACTGATGCAGCTATCTACGGCAACTGGATGATGGGTATGACCCTCGTTGATGGCGATGCCGCTCCCCTTACCGTGGCAGGTTATGATATAGAGATAGATGGTGTGAAGAGAAACAGTGAGGTAGTGAAGGTCAACAGCTATGACTTCGACTTTGGTGCAGAGGATGCCAAGCATCATAGCATCAGTGTTAACACCTACTATCCTGCACTCACCAAGGCTGTGACAGGTCAACTCCACTATTTCTATATCGGTGCCGCCTCTATCGATGAGGTGAATGCCGAGGTGCTGCAGTTGCACTATAGCAACAATATGCTCATCTTTGAGGGAACAGGAGTGGAGAACATCATGCTCTACACCATCGACGGTAAGCAGGTGCTGTCGGCCAAGGGCAACACCGTAAGTATCGACCAACTCGCTTCGGGTATCTATGTCGTGAAGGCAAAGACCGCAGACAAGGAGTTGGTGAAGAAGATTGATGTGCGCAGATAAGCACAGCGAATGATGATATAGACCTTCAGCCACCGAGTAAATCTCCGACTGAAGGGGCTCACAGATAAACACGTACGTGCGTTATTCATGCACGTACGTGTTTTGTCTCTCTATGTTTTGCGTACAGCCATATCCAACCATATCTATGCAAGATGGTGATTTGGGAATGCTTTAAAGAACGCTGAAAACTTGAATAGAGCTAACTATTATTTCAGCAAGAAACCCGAACACGTTATGGCAGCGATCGATGAAAGACAGCTGTCTGTTGTATTTTCAACCGCAAGCTCTTGTGCTTTCAAATATTTTTTATAATTTTGCAGGCGATAATCGCAGGATGACTGTTGGAATCCCGTCTATCAGACTTCCAGACAGTTATCCTCTCTCTCACAAAGAGAACAACTAATCATTAACTTAAAGAATGAAATAATGAAAGCATTTGTTTTTCCCGGACAGGGAGCACAGTTTGTTGGAATGGGCAAAGACCTGTATGACAACAATGCATTGGCAAAGGAACTTTTTGAGAAAGCAAACAAGATTCTTGGTTATCGCATCACCGATATCATGTTTGCCGGTACTGACGCCGAGCTCACCCAAACCAAGGTGACCCAGCCCGCAGTATTCCTTCACAGTGTTATCTCAGCCCTCTGTCTTGGTGAAGAATTCAATCCTTCTATGGTGGCAGGCCACTCTCTGGGAGAGTTCTCTGCCCTTGTAGCTGCTGGAGCACTGAGTTTTGAGGATGGTTTGAAACTCGTTTATGCCCGTGCCATGGCTATGCAGAAGGCATGTGAGATGGCACCTTCAACGATGGCTGCCATCGTGGGACTGCCCGATGACAAGATTGAAGAGATTTGTGCCGGTATCAACCGTGAAGGTCATGTGGTGGTTGCCGCCAACTACAACTGTCCTGGTCAGCTCGTTATCTCAGGAAATATTGAGGCTATCAACGAGGCTTGTGAGCAGTTGAAGGCTGCCGGTGCTAAGCGTGCACTTCCTCTGAAGGTAGGTGGAGCTTTCCACTCTCCACTGATGCAACCTGCCAAGGATGAGTTGCAGGCAGCTATCGAAGCTACTTCTTTCTCTGCTCCTAAATGCCCCGTATATCAGAATGTTGACGGCAAGCCTTACACCGACCCAGAGGCCATCAAAGCCAACCTCATTGCCCAGCTTACAAGTGGCGTGCGTTGGACATCCTGCGTGCAGAACATGATTGCTGATGGTGCCGACGACTTCACAGAGTGCGGACCTGGCAAGGCTTTGCAAGGAATGATTGGACGTATCGACAAGAATGTGTCAGCACACGGTCTTTAATCATGAATAAAGTAATTATTTATCAGATATTTACTCGACTTTTCGGCAATCGTAATACGTCTCGTATAGAGCACGGCACGATTGCCGAAAATGGTTGTGGAAAATTCGCTGATATTGATGAGGATTGTCTGAAGAAAATCAAGAAGCTTGGTGTGTCTCATGTGTGGTACACGGGAGTTATCCGTCATGCCACTCAGACCGACTATTCCGACTACGGCCTTCCTACGCAGCATCCTGGTGTGGTGAAGGGTAAGGCAGGCTCTCCTTATGCCATTACCGACTATTATGATATCGACCCTGACCTCTCCATCGATGTGCCCCATCGTATGGAGGAGTTTGAACAGTTGGTGGCACGTACGCATCGGGCTGGATTGAAGATGATCATCGACTTTGTACCCAACCATGTGGCACGCCAGTATTGTTCGGTGGCTAAACCCGCGGGGGTGATAGACCTTGGTGCCGATGATGACAAATCGAAGGGCTTTGATGCACAGAACAATTTCTATTATTGTCCGCAGCACCATCTGCAGCCCTCTTTCGAAACAGCCTTGGGAGCGATGAGAGCTTATGAGGAGTTTCCTGCTAAGGCTACGGGGAATGACCATTTTGACCCATGGCCAGGACAGAATGACTGGTATGAGACGGTGAAGCTCAACTATGGAGTGGATTATTATGCCGGTAGGGTAGGTCATTTCGATCCTATCCCCAACACATGGATGAAGATGGTAGATATCCTGCTCTTCTGGGCAGCCAAGGGTATCGATGGTTTCCGTTGCGACATGGCAGAGATGGTGCCGGCGGAGTTCTGGGCATGGGCTACCAAACAGGTGAAGACACTTTATCCAGAGCTCGTCTTTATCGGTGAGGTGTATAATCCCTCGGAGTATCGTCATTATATCGCCAGTGGTTTTGATTATCTTTATGATAAGGTGGGCATGTACGACACACTGAAGTCGGTGATGGTACATGGCACCCATCCCTCAGCCATCACCCATTCGTGGCAGGCAGTAGAGGATATCGCCGACCACATGCTCTATTTCCTTGAGAATCATGATGAGCAGCGCATCGCCAGCAGCTTCTTTGTAGGAGATGCCCGTAAGGGTGTGCCGGCGCTCATCGTCTCCACCCTGTTGCGCAGCAATCCCTTCATGCTCTACGCTGGAGAGGAGTATGGCGAGAAAGGTATGGATAAAGAGGGTTTCAGCGGTGTTGACGGACGCACCACCATCTTTGACTATTGGAACATTGATACGCTCTGTCGCGCTTCTTGGAAGTCGCTCACTGACGAGGAGAAGGCATTGTATGACCTGCATGTCAAGGTGCTCAATATCGCTCAGAAGGAGAAGGCTGTCACCCAGGGACAGTTCTTCGACCTTATGTATGTCAACGGACAGCTTAGTCACCAATATGCGTTCCTCAGAAAGGCTGGTAACGACCTGCTATTGATCGTGGCCAACTTTGAGGATGCTCCCGTGCGTTGCGCTGTCAATCTTCCTCAGCATGCCTTCGACTATCTCGCATTGCCAGAGAAGAAGGTGGTAGCTACCGACTTGCTCAGTGGTGTGAAATACGAATGCCAGCTTTCTCCTGAAGAGGCAGTGAAGGTAGATTTGTCACCCTGTTCAGGTGTTGTGTTGAAGATGAGTGTTGCCCGTCCCCGTAAGACTAAGAAAGATGGAAGAGCTACTGCTGAATGAACATCATAAAGAGGAGTTTCCGCCTGCACATACAGCTGAACACCTCTTGAATCAGACGATGATTCGTCTCTTTGGCTGTGAACGCTCGTTCAATGCACATATTGAACGTAAGAAGAGTAAGATGAGTTTTCATCTTGACAGGAAACCCTCACGTCAGGATGAGAAGATGATTGAGCAGCGCATGAACGAGCTCATCAGCGAGGACCTTCCGGTGACCTTTGAGTTTGTTCACCGTGAAGAGTTGCCCGAGGGCATACAGTTAGACCGATTGCCCGAGGACGCCTCAGAGACCATTCGCTTGGTGAGGATTGGCGATTATGATGTCTGTCCGTGTATAGGAAAGCATGTGCGTTCCACTTCTCAGATAGGTCGTTTCGAGCTCTTAGGTACCAACTGGGACGAAGAACAACGCAGTTTCAGAGTGAGGTTCAAACTGATTGTTTGAGGCTCACTCTGTCTCAATCTTCATATAGACAGGAAGGTGGTCGGAATAAGTGAGCGGAGAGGTGTAATAGCATATACCTTTCAGTGATTTGTCGTGGAAGATATAATCTATTCGCGCGCTCTTCGTGCCCCGGTAGGTGTACATCCATCCGCTACCACACTCTTTGAAACCATCCACCATGTGCTCACCTAACATCGTGTTGTAAACGTAGGAGTAGGGGATATCGTTAAAGTCGCCGCAGATGATGTTGGGCACAGTGGAGTTGTTGCGCTCCAATGCCACGATATTCGCTTGTCCTGCTCTTACAATCATTCCCATGGTATAATTGCCATAGATGGCTTTCAGCACGCTGTTGGTCTCCACCCGATGACCTCCATACTGCAGTTTGGCTGCCTGGTGTAGCGTCCGGTTGAAACCAGTAGTCTCCAAATGGACATTGAATACCTTGAAGATTCGGCCGTTCACTTCGATATTGGCCCACATCGCACTGTTGTTAGTCATCTCAAAGGGGATCGTCTTCTGAGCTTTGATAGGATAACGGCTGAAGATCACCATATCGTCCTTTCCCTTTGCCATATAAGGGAAATATTCCATATAAGTCTCAGAGTTTTTCTTATCACCACTCATCTCCGAATATTCCTGGATGCAGAGCACATCCACCTTCTGCTTCTTCATCTCTGAGAGGATGTCTTGAGCAATGAAGCCTGAGGTCTCCTGACTGAAGCGAGCCACGTTGTAGGAGGCTATCTTTATTCCATTCCTTGCATCACAGTCTTTAGCCATCTGTCTTAACTGGAGGATGGTGCCCATATAGGGGATGCAGCAGAGGATAGTGAGCACCGGGATGATGCTGAATATCCATTTCCGTCGTATGAGCCAAATGATTAGCATCACAACGTTTGCCAGGATGAGCAGAGGAAGAACATACACCAGCATGGCATTGGCTGTATTTCCTGCGGGTGGGTTGTCGCCACCAAAGAGTCCTACAATAGTGAAGATACTTATCACCATCTGCACGATGAGAAACATCAGTGAAAAGTATTTGTAAACAGCCAATTTGCCCATTTGTTTTTCGTTGTATAGATGATTGTGTAATAAGTGTCTTTCTCAGCTATCAGTGTTTCTCTTTCAGGTACTTTTCTGTCAAATCAATGAGCGCTTCTACTTTGAAAGGTTTGCTTAAGAAGTCGTCGCATCCTGCAGCCTTAGCTTCTGCGATGTTCTCTTCAAAGGCGAAGGCACTGAGCGCAATAATAGGCGTGTCATGATCTATCTCTTTGATGATTCGTGTGGCATCGAGCCCATTCATCTCAGGCATTCTGATATCCATAAGTATGAGGTCGGGATGTTCTTCATCGAAGATGGTAACAGCCTCAATACCATTGTTGGCTCTAAGAAGCCGGTAGCTGCGTCCGAGGATGTTCTTTACCAGTTGGTAGTTGCTCTCCTCATCTTCCACCACGAGGATGGTCTTTGAGTTCTTGTTCTGTGGGCGCAGGGTCACCCTTAGTGTGCGTGAGTTTGCCGCACTTTCGTGCTTCTCGCTGGTCTCAGTGATGCTACCTTCGAAGGGCAATATGAAGGAGAAGGTAGAACCCTTGCCAAGTTCCGATTTGACAGAGATCGTACCTTTCATTCTCTCTATGATTATCTTGCACAGTGCCAATCCCAAACCATGTCCGTTCTTGTTGGTCTCGGCATCCTTGGATACATAGGT
This sequence comes from Prevotella sp., assembly GCA_018385335.1. Taxonomy (GTDB): domain Bacteria; phylum Bacteroidota; class Bacteroidia; order Bacteroidales; family Bacteroidaceae; genus Prevotella. Next base: position 7,756 of record JAHAZN010000071.1, on the reverse strand, counting down.
AAGGAAGATGGTGTCGAGGTCCTCTTTAGCAATGCCATCACCTGTGTCGCTAACAAAAAACTCAATCTTTTCGTTGTTGTTAAGGAGGCGATAACCAAACTCTATACTACCTTTTTTAGTATGTTTGATCGCATTGCTTATCAAATTGCTCAACACCTGTGTCAATCTGTTGGCGTCGGTGTTGAGGATAATCTGCTCGTTGGGCTGGTGACATCTCATCTTCACCATCTCGTTGCACTTAAACTTGAAGCTCAGCCCCACATTCCTGCAAAGTTGTCGAAGGTCGGTATCGGTCTTCTTTATTGAGAACTCGCCAGCTTCAACGCGCGAGAGGTCGAGAATCTCATTGATGAGACTTTGCAGACGGTTGTTGTTGCTCTCGATAATCTCAAGGAAATTCATGCGCTCTTCAGGAGAATCGGTCTCAGCCATGATACGTGCAAATCCCTCTATGGCATTGAGAGGTGTCCTTATCTCGTGACTCATGTTGGCCAAAAAGAGCGACTTCATCTTGCTGGCTTTTTCAGCCTTGTCGATTAAGTCCTCGTGTTGCTTGAGCTTGCCTAAAGCAGCATCGCGCTCCCTTATAGCTTTTTTTGCCAACTCTTGGGCTTCTTCCAGTTGTGCAAGCAACTCCTTTTCCTTATTCTGAAATCTGTTAATCATGCCGATACCTAATCATCCAAGTTATACATATCACAAAGATAAGGAAAAAAAATTATTATGCAAGAAAAAACAGGTTATTTTTTTTATTTCCTTCTTATTTTTTTAGCTATGCTGTCCTCTTACCCGCGTTTAGCTTTCTCCCATGCCCCATTGTTCCTGTGTTGCATGAGATAGCTCATTCCTTTGAACACATTGATGTTCATAAACAGGAAATAGTAGGGGATATAGAGGATTGAAATCTTTCTCCCTCTCTTGTCGAGGAGATAACCGAGGAAGGCAGCAAGATAAAACAATATCTGCATCACCCAGATGATGTGATAGATGATGCCAGCCTTGTTGAACACCAACCATACGTTGATTGGGATAAGTGCCAAGAGAGCGATGGGTGTGATGCTCCATCGGAGGACACGGTGTGAGACAAACTGAAAGGCTACAATGGGGTGAGCAAAAGGGTTGAGTAGGGCTCTCAGTCGCCAGATGCTCTGCAATCCGCCGGCAGCAATGCGTTTCTTTCGTTTCGACTCCTCTTCGATGTTAGCCGAACCATATTCCATGGCATAAGCATCGCTCGTATAGGCGATGCGATAGCCTTTCATTAGCGTCTTCATCGACATCTCGAAGTCGTCGAGGAGGGTATCCTTAGCCATAGGTTCGTAGAGCTCTTTTCTTATAGCACAGAGCTCCCCAGCGCACCCCATGGCAGAATAGAGTGCATCATCCCATTTCTTGAGTTTACTCTCATATTTCCAGTAGGCTCCCTCGCCTTGAGCTGCCGTTTGGCTCTCCTCCCTTGCCATCACCCTCTTCTCTCCCGCTACACAGCTCACTTTGGGGTCGTTGAAGGGTTTCACCATCTCTTTGATGGCCTGGCTGTTGAGTTGAGTGTTGGCATCGGTCATGATGACAAGTTCTGTGGTACACTCACTGATGCCGTGGTTGAGGGCAGCTGTCTTCCCCTGTCGTTCAGGACAATACACCACCGTCACCTCTTCGTAGGTGCTCAACTTGTCGTTGGTGTGGTCGTTGCTTCCATCGGTCACCCACATCACCTTGAGTTTCCCCTGAGGATAGTCGAGCCTCCGAGTGTTGTCCATCTTCATCTCTACCACCTCCTCTTCGTTATAAGCGCAGATGAGCAAGGTGACTTCGGGCCATTCTCTCTGCTCATCCATTGTGTTGTCGGCTTGGTGTGCCAGTTTCTTTTTGATGCTTACCAGTAAGCACAACACCATCCCGTAGCCTACATAAGTATAAACTACGAGCACTAAGCAGAGCCAGAATAATACTTCCATCACCATCCCTCTTCTTATTTAGTTTCTATCTCCTCTTGCATATCAATGAAATTACCTTTCTTATCGTAGAATTCATATTGCAGGAAGGCTAACTTCTGTGAGGGGATAATGCTTATTCCCAACCCATATCTTATCTGCCATTTTCTCTTTATTGAGAGCATGCCCTGATTGATATAGGCAGCCACATAGGGATGAACGTGAAGGTTGAACTTTGCGATGCCTATCTTGTTGACCAAACGGTCTATCTTGCTCTCCAGTTGGTCGGTGAAGAGTATGCTCGATTTTATTTTCCCTTTTCCGAAACAGGTGGGGCACACCTCCTCCACGTTTACGTCCATGGCAGGTCTTACGCGCTGTCGTGTGATTTGCATCAGTCCAAACTTGCTCAGAGGCAGGATGTTATGTCGTGCTCTGTCTTTCTGCATGTTTTTGCACATCCTTTCGTAGAGCAGTTGTCGGTCTTCGGCGAGGTTCATATCGATGAAGTCCACCACGATGATGCCTCCCATATCCCTCAGCCTCAGTTGTCTTGCCAGTTCATCGGCAGCACCGAGATTCACCTCTAAGGCATTGGCTTCCTGTCCGTTTTCCGACCTTGTTCTGTTGCCGCTATTCACGTCCACCACATGCAGCGCCTCCGTATGTTCGATGATGAGATAAGCCCCGTGTTTGTAGTTGACCGTTTTTCCGAAGGCTGATTTTATCTGTTTGGTAACGTTGAAGTTATCGAAGATAGGAACCGTCCCATTGTATAGTTTTACGATATTGGCTTTCTCTGGAGCGATGAGTTGCACATAGTCCTTCACCTGTTCGTAGATGGTCTTGTCGTTGATGTGTATGCCATCGTATGTTGGGTTGAAGAGGTCTCTGAGTAGCGCCACGGCACGGCTCGTCTCTTCATAAACGACCAAAGGACGTTCTGTGGTTTTCTGCACTTTAGTGATGGCGTCTTCCCATCGTTTGAGCAACATCTTCAGTTCTCCATCGAGTTCTGCTACTCTCTTTCCTTCAGCCGAGGTGCGCACTATCACGCCAAAGTTTTTTGGTTTGATGCTCTGTATGAGCTGTTTGAGTCGTGCTCTTTCCTCTCCTTTTTTAATCTTTGATGAAACCGACACTTTGTCGTGGAAAGGCATGAGAACGATATATCTTCCAGCGAAACTCAGTTCGCAGGTGAGTCTTGGTCCTTTGGTCGAGATAGGCTCTTTCACCACCTGTACGAGCACCTCTTGTCCCACACTAAGGGTGTTCTGCACGCTACCATCCTTCTTTAGGTCGGGCAGTCGTGAAGCTTTTGAGATGGGGAAGAGTCGTTTTCTGTCGCTCTGTACCTGTTTTAGGTATTTCTCATAGGAACTGAATTGTGTTCCCAGGTCAAGATAATGTAGGAAGGCATCTCGTTCATACCCCACATTGACGAAACATGCATTGAGTCCTGGCATGAGTTTCTTAACCTTTGCCACATAGATATTTCCCACTGAGAATGAAGCCGAACGCGTTTCATTCTGATATTCCACCAAACTCTTGTCTTCAAGCAGTGCGATGGATATTTCTTTGGGTTGAACGTCAATTATTACTTCGCTTGTCATTAAAATAATGTAGAATGATCGAGATATTCAGGAGACAGCGTTATCTATCCTCTCCTGATGTGTATTTATTACAAACAGAAAGGGGTGTGCCGCTGTTCATGTCTGACTTCTGGCACACTCCTTTCATTTTTCCTTTTAAGAAACAGATTCTTTTGATTAGCATGCAAGCAAATCAAATCTTTACTTGCTCTTGTGTCTATTCTTTCTTAATCTTTTCTTACGCTTGTGAGTAGCCATCTTGTGGCCCTTTTTCTTTTTTCCGTTTGGCATAGCTTAACGATTTATTAAGTGAATATTTATTGTTTTGATAATTATTTCATCTTTGCAACGAAGCTCTTAGCAGGTTTGAATGCTGGGAAATCGTGAGCTTCAATAACGATGGTAGTATTTTTTGAGATGTTGCGTGCGGTTTTCTGAGCGCGGCGCTTAACGATGAAGCTGCCGAATCCTCTCAGGAACACGTCCTCTTTGCGTTCAGAAAGGCTGTTTCTAACTTCTTCCATGAAAGCTTCAACTGTTGCGGCTACGTCTTTTTTTGCGATGCCAGTCTCACCAACTATTCTGTTGATAATATCTGCTTTAGTCATTTCTTTTGTTGTTTAAAAAGGTTATTTTTCAATTCGGGATGCAAATATACTGATTTTCAGCCATAACCGAAAATATATTTGCATTTTTTTTCACCCTGTCGTCTCTTTTTCCTTTCTATACATTATTATATAGAGGTCTGAGGTCAATTCTCCTGCTCCTCATGGCTGAAAACATCCTCTACTTTATTGATTTGCAGCAAGTCGGTACCTCTTCCTTTTCCCAGGTTGCCGCTGAGGTATGCGATGCGGTCTTCGAGTTGCAGGTAACCCTTTTGTCGGAGCATTCTCACAGCAGCGTGGAAGAGTTGTTTCGATGAGATGTCGTCTTTCTGGTAAACGGGAATCACTCCGTAGCTCAGATTGAGCAGTCGCTGCAATTTCTCGTTGTAACAGATAGCCAGCACGGGATTGGGGCCTCTGAAGGCTGCGAGGTTGCGTGCTGTCAAGCCCGTTGAACTGTCAGTGATGATGCCTTTCACGCCCATCTTCTCTGTGGCATTGATGGCACAGTGGGCAAGAAACTCGCTCATGCTCAACTCCTTGGTCATCTCTATCACGATATCGTTCTCTTTCAGTTTGTCTTTCTCTGCCTGTTCGGCTATCTGCGCCATGGTGGTGACAGCCTCTACGGGATATTTTCCTGTGGCAGTCTCTCCGCTGAGCATCAGCGCATCGGTGCGGTAGTAGATGGCGTTAGCGATGTCAGTCACCTCGGCACGTGTAGGACGAGGATTGTTGATCATGCTATGTAGCATCTGCGTGGCGACAATCACGGGTTTTTTGGCTTTTACGCATTTGCGGATGATGCGTCGCTGAATGCCGGGGATGCACTCTATGGGCACTTCGATACCCAGGTCGCCTCGGGCGATCATGATGCCATAGGAAGCCTCGATAATCTCGTCGATATTATCTACACCCTCCTGGTTCTCAATCTTCGAGATAATTTTGATATCGCTCCCATGCTCATCGAGCACCTCCTGCACCGCCTTTACATCGGCAGCACTTCTCACGAATGAGTGGGCGATGAAGTCGATATCTTCGTCAATGGCGAGAAGAATGTTCTTCTTGTCTTTCTCAGTGAGTGCAGGCAGGTCGATATGTACGCCAGGCACGTTGACACTTTTCTTTGAGCCCAGCACACCATCGTTCTGCACCTGAGCGATGACAGCAGGTCCGTTGATGCCTATCACCTTCATGGCGATGGCACCGTCGTCGAAGAGAATCTGGTCGTCGATATGTATATCTTGTGCAAAGTTGTTGTAACTCAGATTGATGATGTCGTGCTCGGTATCCATCTCCGGTCGTCCGAAGATTTTCACCACGTCACCCGTCTTATAGTTGATAGGAGCTTCACATCCTGTCGTTCTTATCTCTGGTCCTTTGGTGTCGATGAGGATAGCTATATGTTTCGACACCTTTCTTGTGTTGTTGATGATTTCCCGAATACCCTCTGGTGTAGCATGTGCAGTGTTCATGCGGACCACGTTCATGCCTGCATCAAAAAGCTGTTTGATAAACTGTTCATCACATCTTCTGTCGCTGATCGAGGCTACAATTTTAGTTTGTTTCATTCTCTGTGAAGTTTTGTGTCTTGATAATCTTGCCTGCAAAGTTACTGATAATTTGTGAAATAGCCAACGTCATCAACAAAAAGACGGCGTGACAGTTGTTATTTCCGTCACGCCATCCTCCAGTCTTGGGCTATTTATGCCCTTTCTTATGCTTGTTATTGGATTTTTGTGTTAGTTACCCTCTTCGAGCGGCACAGCGAAGTAAGCCTTTCTGCCAGTGGGGTAGAGCCCTTGGATATAGAGCACAGGCTCCTTGCCAGTAGAGGCTTCCTTCACCACTTTCTGCAGGTCGTCGATGGTCTTGATGTTTTCGTCGTTCACACGCTGAATGATGAGCCCCTTGTTGATGCCAGCCTCTTTCAGTTTACCATTGTTCACCTTGATGACCTCCAAACCGAAGGAGATGCTCAGTTGCTGTTTCTGTGCATTTGTGATTTCTCTGAAGTTGGCACCCAGCACGTCGAGATCCATGTGTTTCAGCACCTTAGTGCTCCCCTGCTCATTTTTGAGAGTCACCGTCTCGGTCTTTTTCTTCTTGTCGTGCAGATAGGTGAGCGTTATCTTGTCGCCGGGTCGTTTCTGTGCGATAATCTCTTGGAGCTCAGCCATTCGTGTCACCTTCTGTCCGTCGGCAGCAACAATCACGTCGCCCTCCGCTATTCCTGCTTCAGCGGCAGCACCCTCATCGACAACCTTAGCCACATAGATACCCTCCATGGTGCCGAGATCCACCTCTTTGCCTTTGTCTTTCTCGCTGTCCACATAAGTCTTCACGTCCGTACCCTGAATACCTATCAGTGCGCGCTGCACGGTGCCGTAAGTCTTTAGATCGTCCACCACCTTGTTCATGATCGCCGTAGGGATAGCAAAGCCATATCCGCTATAAGAGCCCGTCTGTGAATAGAGCATCGCATTGATACCCACCAGTTCGCCTCGAGTGTTCACCAGTGCACCTCCCGAGTTACCGGCATTGATGGCAGCATCCGTCTGTATAAACGACTCCACGCCGTTGGCCCCCAGTGAGCGAGCCTTGGCACTCACGATACCCGCCGTCACCGTGTTGTTGAGTCCGAGCGGATTACCTACTGCCAGCACCCATTCGCCCACCTTTATGTTGTCGCTGTTGGCAATGACGATAGCAGGCAGGTTCTTGCCCTCTATCTTGATGAGCGCCAAGTCGGTAGTCTTATCTGTTCCTACGATACGTGCGCTATACTCCTTGTTGTCGTTGAGTGTCACGGTGAGTTCGTCGGCACCCTCCACCACATGGTTGTTGCTCACGATATATCCATCGGAAGAGATGATGACTCCCGACCCTGTTGCCGTGCGCTTTGGTGTCTGCACCTGACGTTTCTGTGAACCGCCGTTGCCTCTGCCGAAGAATCCGCCAAAGGGATCGTTGAAGAAATCACTGAAGGGATCGCTCTGTACATCGATGGTCTTCACCTTGCTGTTTTGCACAAATTTAATATGCACCACCGAGGGGAGTGCTTTCTCTGCCGCATAGGTGAGGTCAACGGGTTGTCCTGCGGGAACTGCAGGTGTAGTGGCGCCTACCTTGTTGAAGGCTGCTACAGAAAAGGCGATAGCCACGATACCCATGGCAACAGCCAGATAGTTTACAATCTTTTTCATCATCATTTGTTTTGTTTTGTTTGTTATCATGTTGTTTTTACTTTCGCTAATTAGCAATGATCGGGAGTCGTCCCCCCTCGTTTGCGAGGTGCAAATTTAGATGCAAAAAGTATGAATCTGACATTTTGTCATTATCATTTGTTTCAATTTAACACTTCACTTTTCCTCATTAACGGCTGTTTAATGTTTTCCTCTTTTTCCCTGCCGATAATTAAATAATTTTCTGTATCTTTGCCGCCCGATAAACATGATGAAGATGAAGGTTAGACTATTTGCGACAGTATGTTTTCTTTGCTGGGCGTCGGCATTGCTGGCTCAGCATCGCCGTGCACCGAAACATGTGGTTGACAGTTTTGCTGTCTATCGAAAGTATATGGATTCCCTTGCCGTCTGTCGTCAGCAAGTTGATTCGCTCT
>JAHAZN010000051.1 GCA_018385335.1 Prevotella sp. | reverse complement strand
GTAAAGCAACACAGGGACGGTTCGTTTCTTCTACCCAACTGGTAACACACAAATGTGAACCAGTCGCTTCTTGTACTACTACTTCTCTGTTTATGTAATTCTTTCAAAGAACTCTTTCTTAGGTGCCACTCGCTGTTTTTTCAGCGGCAGCGAATGCAAAGGTACGTACTTTCCAAATACCCACCAAATATTTCTTCGATTTTTTTGCAAAAACAAGTGATTTTTTCGCCTTTATTTACATAAATCGCATTTTTCTTATCTCTTTCCTATCAATCTCTGACAATTATCCTCTAAAAAGAGGCCATCATCAATCGTTATCTTCCTCACCAAAGATATGAAGCAGATAGAGAAAGATGTTGATAAAATCGAGATAGAGCGTTAATGCTCCAAACAATGCCAACTTCTGCATACCAGAACCAGCATCGGGGGCCATCATCAGCATTTCTTTAATCTTTTGGGAATCATAAGCTGTCAGTCCCACAAAGATAAGTACTCCTACACAACTGATAATAAGATCAAGTCCCCCACTCTTAATGAAGAACACATTGACGAGTGTTGCGATAACCAGTCCGATAAGGGCAAAGAAAAGCATTTTTCCAAGCGAAGTAAGATCAGTCTTCGTCGTATATCCCACCAATGCCATCACCGAGAAGGTACCAGCAGTGATGAAAAACACATTTGCGATAGAGCTTTCCGTAAATGCGATAAAGCATACCGACAGTGTGAGTCCATTGATGACTGAATAGAGCAAGAACATCAGTGTTGCTACGACGATAGACAATTTCTGAATAGCAGCACTAAGAGATAACACCAGTATGAACTCAGCAATTAACAATCCATAGAACAATACCTTATTTCCCAGTATTGTCATGAGCATACCAGGACTATGCGCTACAGAATAAGCTGTAAAGCCAGTGATAATCAATGCGAGCGTCATCCACACATACACTTTCCTCATAAGGACTGGAAAAGCCTCACTCACCGAAACGCTACTATTGTTTAGTACGTTTTCCATTTCAAAATTACTGTTATACATTGTATAAATCTTTATGTTAGCTCACAAAGATACGAATAAAAACAACATAAAAGAGTAATCTCTTTCCTAAAAAAGAATAAAAGAAGAATAATGGTACTCATCCACACTCCATTATACCTTACATATAGAGCTTCTTCCATGGCCCAGCGGATATTCATTGAGAATAACTCAAATATGACGGCATTTATTTGGCCATTCTTCCATTTATCCGTATCTTTGCATTATACACCTTATATATATAATATGCACACAAACGATATTCTCATACGTCCAGCCATCACCGACGACGCACCAGCCATTGCCTCTCTCATCATCCAAGCGATGACAGAAGAGTGCTGCGCCTATTTCCACGGCCCCAACCACAGCATAGACGATTTTCGCGAGATGATGATTGGGTTAGTGAAACGAGAGGATAGTCAATACAGTTACCGCAACACGATATGCGCCATCACTGTCCAGGGAGAAGTTGTGGGCATCTCGGTGAGCTATGATGGTAGCCGCCTGCAAACCCTGCGCCAAGTTTTCTTAGAGACCGCCCTACATACCTTTGGTATCGACCACAGCGGGATACCCGATGAGACACAGGCAGGAGAACTCTACTTAGACTCCTTGGCAGTGAAGCCTTCCTATCAAGGTCAAGGTATTGCCACGAAGCTACTGAAGGCAACCAATGAGAAAGCCAAGCAATTAGGCTGCGGCCCCTTAGCTCTTTTGGTGGATGCGGGCAACCCAAGGGCCGAGCGCCTTTACCTGCGATGCGGCTTCGAATATGCGGGCAGCAACTCATGGGGAGGTCACCCGATGAGACACCTGATATTAAGAGAACAATAAATAACCAATAAAAACTCATCTACATAACAATGCGTCTTTCATCCTTCATCCTTCTCATGCTTCTGGGACTGATTTGTCCTAATAGCAGTTCCGCACAACAGCGTATCTCATCAAGCGTTACCCATCCCTGGCAAGGAAAACGTATTGCCTATTTCGGCGATTCTATCACTGACCCCCGCAACAAAGCATCGAAAAAGAAATACTGGGGTTTCCTCGGCGAATGGCTTGACCTCACCACCTATGTCTATGGTGTGAGCGGACGCCAATGGAATGATATCCCCCGCCAGGCGAACTTACTAAAAACAGAACACGGGGATGAAGTGGATGCCATCCTTGTCTTCATGGGCACCAATGACTATAACAATGCTGTTCCTATCGGACAATGGTACACTGAGAAGATGAGCAACGTGGAATATGGTCATGGTTATGTCAAGAGGAAAGAAGCTCGCATGCAACGTATCCTATGCAAAGATGCCTCCACCTATTGCGGCCGCATCAACATTGCACTCGACACTCTCAAACAACTGTTTCCCACCAAACAGATTGTTCTTCTCACCCCTATCCATCGTGGAGGTTTCTATGCGAATGAGAAAAACTGGCAATGCACTGAAGACTATCAGAACCGCTGTGGAGAATATCTTGAGAACTATGTAGAAGCAGTGAAAGAGGCTGGCAATCTTTGGGCAGTCCCTGTCATTGACCTTCACTCACTCTGCGGTCTCTACCCTATGCTTGACGTACATGCCCAGTATTTTAACAACGGTAGCACCGACCGCCTGCACCCCAATGATGCCGGCCATGAGCGTATCGCCAAGACACTGTACTATCAACTACTCTCCCTACCCTGCCATTTTTAAGAGGCAGTAGCAGGTGATGACTCTCCCGTATAAGACAAGAGCGAAATGACAATCTGCTCATCTATCCGTGAAAAGTGTGACATATTGAACAAAAATTTCTGTTCACTTTTTCACGCGAAATAGAAATGCAAAAATGTATATCTTTACAGATAATATCCAATTATCTGCAAATTTATACAACCTAAACGTTAAAACCTATCTTTCAGCATGCAAAAAGGCTATGACTGGGCAGTCATAAGGTGCTTGACTGGGCAGTCATAGGTCGCTTGACTGGGCAGTCATAGGTCACTTGACTGGGCAGTCACTCAAAAAACAGTAAAATATCTTGTCATTTTCCACAAAAACTGAGCTCTCGAGAATCAATTATTTGCGAACGAGAATATTTTTGATTGAAAAAATGCCCGTATTTTGAACGATAAAAAAATCAATGTGTAAGCAAAATCCGTTTTTTGCTTACTATTAGAGAGAGAAACTATTAACAGCATCAATGATATATGTCACCTCCTCGTCACTGAGTAGTTGATTACACGGCAGACTCAGTTCTTCGCGGTGGATAGTCTCTGTAATAGGCAGAATGAGCCTATCCCAATGGTGATAGCATTTCTGCTGATGAGGTGGAATGGGGTAATGAATCATCGTTCCTATCCCCTTCTCTGCCAGCCACTGCTGCAGCTGCTCTCTCTCCTTACATCTCACAGGGAAGATATGAAAAACCGATTGACTGACAGTCTCCATATCAGGCAGTGTCACCCACCTGTTACTTATCTGCTCAATAAATCGTTTTGCCACAGCCTTGCGCCTATCGTTTTCCTCCTCCAGATATTTCAGTTTCACCCGTAGCACCGCTGCCTGCAGTTCATCCAGTCGGCTGTTCTTTCCACAGTAGTCGAACACATATTTCTTTGAAGAACCATAGTTAGCGAGTGTTCTTACCGTCTTCGCCAGTGTACTGTCGTCCGTTGTCACTGCTCCAGCATCTCCCAGTGCTCCGAGGTTTTTCCCAGGATAGAAACTATGTGCTGCAGCATCACCCAGCGACCCTGTATGTCGCCCATCAGGGCATATCAGCCCATGTGCTTGTGCGTTGTCCTCGATGAGTTTGAGCTGATATTTTCTACATAACTCTTCTATCTTTGGAGTATAAGCCAGTCTGCCATAGAGATGCACAATCATGACAGCCTTTGTCTTTGGTGTTATCGCCTCTTCTATCCTTCTGTCATCAATCTGAAAGGTGTGAATATCTGGTTCCACAAGCACAGGAACGAGTCTGTTTTCAGTCACAGCAAGGATAGAAGCGATATAAGTGTTGGCAGGTACGATGACCTCATCACCCGGTTGCATCACTCCCTGTTCGATATATGCGCGAAAGATAAGCGAGAGTGCATCCAGTCCGTTGCCACAGCCCACACAACAGGAAGAGCCTATAAACTGCGCATACTCTTCCTCAAACATCCTATTCTCTTCACCAAGCAGATACCATCCTCGATCCACCACCCGCTCAACTGCAGCATGAATCTCCTCAGCGTGGAGCGCCGTCATCTTCTGTAACTCAAGATAGCCGATTTTCATAACACCCATTCGTATGTATCATAACACACACCTCGTCCTCCATATCCCTCTTTATGAGCTATCAGTCCCTCGTTGATCACACTACACTGCTGTTCGGTGCTGCTACCGAAGTCCAGATACATCATATCAGAGAAATCATCGTTTACCAGTCTATCGTATATTGCCTCCATCGCTCCATACTCCTTCCCCTCATCATTGGTAGCACTATATTGTCCATGTACCACCTGTTTACTGAGGTAAAGGGTCAGTCCTCCGATGATGCGCCCTTCCCTATAGGCATTATACTGCACTATCTCCATGGGGAAGCGCTCTTTGAGCAGTAGCATCTCCTGCAATGAATGTACGGGTTTTGCCTGGAACCTCTGCTGGAGATTCTGTTCCAAGATATTCCAGAATTCCCTAATATCCGCATCAGCCACCACCGTAACTCCAGCCTCTTTTGCTTTCTTGAGTCTTCGGAGATGATCCTTTCTCCATTTCGGTTGCTGTTGCAAGAAGATGGTTGTTCCGATATTCCTTAGGGACAGAGTGGCATGACATCTCCAGAAGATAGCATAGAGATCTTCCTCAGAAGGATGTAGATGATAGATCCAGGGCACAGGTCGATAAACCACCTTTGTTATCCCCTGTTTCACCAGGAAGTCGTTGAGTGCATCAAATAGCTGACAGGTATCCACTATCGTTACATCCATTCCCATAATCAGTCCACCATAGGTGAGTCCGAAATGCGAATAGAGTGTCGTCTCCTTGAGATGTGCTGGGAGGAGCGCATAGAGTTTCCCCTGTTTGAAGAACATGAGTGAATAGTCATTGAAGCGGTCAGCATGATAGTCCATATAGTCTCTGTGGAAGAGAAACGTAGCATTTCTAGCTTTTTCTACGAACCTATTCCACAGCAGACTATCTTGCTGCGAATACCTTCTCACCTCAAACATCATGGTCATGCAAATAAGTAAGGTAATCCTGGTAATCTCTGATATAGTCTTCCTCCTCAAAGAGATGTGAGGCCAAGACCAAGCACACTGCTCCCGACGAGAAATCCTCTAACGTTCGCCACACTCCCTTCTCCACCAGCAGTCCCTGATAGGGATGATTGAGATGAAAATTCTCCTTCTCTCTGCCGTTGTTGAGTGTAACAGTGAAACTCCCGCTGAGAGCGATGATCAGTTCGCGACATTCCTTATGTGCATGTCCTCCCCTACTCTCTCCTGCAGGTACGTCATACACCCAATACACCCTTGCGATGTCAAATGGCACCTGTTCTCCCCCCTGTGCAACAGTGAGGTTGCCTCTCGGGTCAAAGATCTTTGGCAGTTGTATGATGGAGCGTTGCTTCTCGTTCATTTGTCAATGAAATTTTGTATAGGGGTCAGTACCGAGCACAGTCTTTGCCAATCGCTTTGCCTTATCACGCAACATGGTGGTATCTTCATCCACCTCGCCATAACAAAGCACCACACCCATTCTTCTTCCCACATGGGCTTCGGGTTTGCCGAAGATTCTCACTCTTGTATGATCCTCTGTCAGTGCCTCAACGAGGTTGTATTCCAACTGTTGCTTTGATTCTACTGGCGACATGATGACAGCGCTTGCGCCTGCGTGCTCGAGGTGAATACCTGCAATAGGAAGTCCGAGCACGGCTCTGAGATGGAGTTCAAACTCCGAGAGGTTGGTGGTGTGTCCCAAGGTCACCATTCCCGTATCATGAGGACGTGGAGAGAGTTCACTGAAGATCACCTCGCCCTGTTTTGTAAGGAAGAACTCAACGCCCCAGATACCTGCTCCGGTGAGTGCCTTGGTCACCTCGGCTGCCATGTGTTGCGCCTGTTTGAGCGCATCATCGCTTATCTTATAGGGTTGCCAGCTCTCACGGTAGTCGCCAGACTTCTGCACATGTCCGATAGGAGGACAGAAGAGTGTAGGACCTTCCTTCTGTGTGACGGTGAGTAAGGTAAACTCTGAATCGAAGTCGATAAACTCCTCGATAATCACCTCCTTCACATCACCTCTACTTCCCTCCATGGCCTCCCTGAAGGCTGCATCGAGTTCCTCATCATTGTGAACATAACTCTGTCCGTGACCGCTCGACGACATGAGCGGTTTCACCACACAGGGGAAGCCTATCTCATCGGCAGCAGCCTTAAACTCCTCGAAGGTCTTGGCATAGAAATATTTGGCTGTTCTCAGTCCAAGTTCCCTTGAGGCGAGGTCGCGTATTGCCCTACGGTTCATGGTATAGTTCACTGCTTTTGCACTGGGTACCACCTGGATTCCCTGTTTCTCGAAATCAAAGAGTTTCTCTGTTCTGATAGCCTCAATCTCCGGCACGATGATATCTGGTTGGTGCTTCTCCACCACCTTCATCAGGGCCTCTCCGTCGAGCATAGAGAACACCTCTCTCTCGTCGGCCACCTGCATTGCAGGTGCATTATCATACCTGTCGCACGCAACGACATACTGTCCGGCTCTCTTAGCCGCAATGACAAACTCCTTACCCAGTTCACCTGAGCCCAGCAACAAAATTTTCTTCATACGTTTTGTTCTCTTTTCAATATTATTATTTCAGAGCGTTTCTTATCTGTCTTTATACATGTTATCGTAATACTTCTGATAGTCACCCGATGTCACATTGTCGAGCCAATCCTGATGGTCGAGATACCAGCGCACGGTTTTCTCTATACCCTCCTCAAACTGCAGACTGGGTTCCCATCCGAGTTCACGCTGCAGTTTTGTCGAGTCGATGGCATATCTGGCATCATGTCCCAGACGGTCGGTCACATAAGTGATAAGATCCATATCCTCGCCTTCTTTTCTCCCGAGCAGACGGTCAACGGTATTGATGACCACCTTGATGATATCTATGTTCTTCCACTCGTTAAATCCTCCGATGTTATAAGTCTCAGCCACCTTTCCCTGATGGAAGATGATATCTATGGCACGTGCATGATCCTCTACGAACAGCCAGTCGCGCACATTCTCTCCCTTACCATAAACGGGCAGCGGCTTCCGCTGTCGGATATTATTGATAAAGAGTGGTATGAGTTTTTCAGGAAACTGATAAGGCCCATAGTTATTGGAGCAGTTGGTTACGATGGTGGGCATACCATAGGTATCATGGAATGCTCTCACGAAATGATCACTTCCCGCCTTCGATGCCGAGTAGGGCGAATGTGGATTATATTTGGTGGTCTCCAAGAAGAAATCGTCGCCATAAGCTTCATGATGTTCCGACGACGAGGCCTTGGTGGAGAATGGCGGTTGAATACCCTCAGGATGTGTCATCTGCAATGCGCCATACACCTCATCAGTAGAGATATGATAGAATCTCTTTCCCTCATATCCCTCAGGCAGCGATTCCCAATAAATCTTGGCTGCCTGCAATAAGGACAGCGTTCCCATCACGTTTGTACGGGCAAAGGTGAAAGGGTCTTTGATAGAGCGGTCCACATGACTCTCGGCAGCCAGATGTATGATGCCGTCCACCTTCTCCTCTCTCATCAGTTGAAGGAAGGCATCAAAGTCGCAGATATCCATCTTCACAAATCTATAGTTGGGTCTATCCTCGATATCCTTGAGATTAGCTAGGTTACCAGCATAAGTCAACTTATCGAGATTGATGATGCGGTAATCAGGATACTTATTTACAAAAAGTCTTACGACATGACTCCCGATAAATCCGGCTCCACCGGTAATTACAATCGTTTTCATACTCTATTCTCTTTAATGATTATTTTTTCTTTTTCTCAGTAACCCAAAAAACCACTGGTCCTACGAGCAACGACTGGATAATGGTACTTATCAGTTCCTCCCTGTCAATGTTTTTTCCCAGGATGCAGTCCATCAGCAGCCATGATACACAGAACACCACACTGAAGATAGCCATCGCCAAGAGCTTCTGTTTTGTTTCTTTTTTCATCGTGCGAGATAATCTTTTGTTATGCTCACTTTATAGTAATAACCTCACAATCGGTGAATTTATTGTCTTCGATGCTCAATCTCACCAATGTTCGCTCCTTATGCCACCCCTGCAGTCCGGCTGCTCCGGGATTGATATGCAGCAGATTGAGCGTTTTGTCATATTTCACTTTTAGGATATGGGAGTGTCCGCTGATAAAGAGTTGTGGAGGCGAGGCATAGATCATACCCCTCACCGAGGGGTCGTAATTACCAGGATACCCTCCGATATGTTTGATGAGCACATCCACCTCTTCGCACTTAAACCTGTTGATGTCCCTGTACATCAGTCTCAGGTCGCCCCCATCACAATTGCCGCAGACAGCCCTCAGAGGTCTGAAGGCAGCCAGCCGTTCAGCCACCTCCACCGAACCGATATCTCCAGCATGCCATATCTCATCGCACGGTTCGAAATAATGCAGATATTTCTCATCCCAGTAGGCATGTGTATCACTAATGATTCCAATCCTCTTCATCCTTTCTTACAGTTTTCTTTCGCTCAATCTTTTGGTGATGTAATGAAACAAGAACTCCACAGTCTCATCAATACCAAGTTTCGACGAGTTGACACAGATGTCGTAACTCTCGCTGTGTCCCCATTTCTTTCCCGTGTAATAGTTGTAATAGGCTGCTCTTTCCGCCTCACTGTTGGCAATGAGTTTCCTTGCCGTCGCCCTGTCGCATCCATTACGTTGGCACACCCGTTGCAGACGTTGGTCGATATCCGCCGTCACAAACACGTTGACCACATTCTTCATGTCTCTCAGCACATAGTCAGCGCATCTTCCGACAAACACACAGGAGTGTTCGGATGCAGCCTTGCGAATGGCATCACTCTGAAACTTGAAAAGCGACTCCTGCGACATCGTATCGTTGTAGAAACTGTTGTCGCTCACATGAGGTGCATGCAGATGGAAGAGTGTACGGAAGAAGCCTCTGTGTTCATCATTCTTCTCAAAGAGTTCCTCTCTGAACCCACTCTCCTTGGCTGCCAGGTTGAGCAGTTCACGGTCGTAAAACATGCAGTGAAACTTCTCAGCCAGTTTCTTTGCGATGACACGTCCACCGCTCCCGATCTGACGTCCTATGATAATAATGATTCTCTCTTCGCCCATATCTTCTTCTGTCTTTTATATTGTCACAACCGAAGCCTTACGTTTTATTCGTCTCATATAGTGTCTCATCATCACCAGCGTCACCAGAGCCGCTATCACATCAGATATCGGCATGGCCCACCACACGCCCTCTACACCAAAGATGGTTGGTAAGATGATAAGAAGTGGCAACAGGAATATCATCTGTCGTGAGAGGGAGAGGAAGATGCTCACCTTTGCCATACCAATGCTTTGAAAGAAGTTGGTGACGACCATCTGATAGCCCACAACAGGGAAAGCCACCATCATGATACGTATGCCGTTGGCAGAGAGGAGTGCCAAGGTATCATCCTTGGTAAACAATCTCACGCATGCCTCTGGAATAAGTTCTGCCATAAGGAAGCCTGCCACCGTCACTGCCGTAGCAGCTATCATAGCGAGCTTCACCACCCTCATCAGTCGGTCGATGAACTGTGCTCCGTAGTTGTAACCCGCTATCGGCTGCATTCCCTGGTTCACTCCCATGTTAATCATCACAAAGATGAAAGCCACCCTATTGGCAATACCATAAGCACCAACAGCCAAGTCGCCTCCATACATCTGCAGACTCTTATTGATAAAGATCACTACGACACAGGCACATACGTTCATCGAGAAAGGAGAGAGACCGATGCCGATGATGTTTCTCACCAGGTCCGACTTCAGCGCAAAGGTTCCTCGCTGCAGATGGAGCAGTTGGCGCTTGTCGGTGAAGAGCCTCATCTGCCATACCAAGGCCATCATCTGCGAGAGGATAGTGGCATAGGCGGCTCCTCTTATTCCCATATCCAGTCCATAGATAAACAGGGGGTCTAACAGCGTGTTCATCAGCACGGTGAACATCGTGGCATACATTGCCTGCTTGGGTTTCCCGGCGGCTCTAAGTACAGCATTCATTCCGAAATACATGTGTGAGAACACGTTACCGAGCAGAATGACAACCATATAGTCTCGAGCATAGGGTATGGTCTGCTCACTGGCACCGAAGAAATAGAGTATAGGGTCAAGAAACAGCAGTGTGACAATACTGAATGCCAGTCCGATAATCAGGTTGAGCGTCACCGTATTACCGAGGATATTTCTTGCTATCACATAATCCTTCTGCCCCAGTTTCACAGAGATAAAGGTGGAGGAGCCCACACCGACAGCTGCGCCGAAAGCAGCAGAGAGATTCATAAAAGGAAAGGTGAGTGCCAGTCCTGCGATAGCTAAAGGTCCCACTCCCTGACCAATAAAGATGCTGTCCACCATGTTATAGAGCGATGCGGCTGTCATAGCTACGATGGCCGGCAACGCATATTGAACGAGCAACTTTCCAACGGGCTTCGTTCCCAGTTCCAGAGTTGCTTTATTGGCGGTCGTATTATTGTTTGTCTTCATGCCCTGCAAAGTTAGCAAATTATTTATTGCCAGCACCAAGAATTGTTCACTTTTCTTTGGTATTTAGCAGAAATAGCAGTAAGTTTGCAAGCCCTAACACCACCTAAAGCTGATGCAACAACGTCTTTTCATCATCCTCTGCCTGCTATTTTCATTATCAATGAGTGCCCAGGCAGCCCAAGGTAATGCTTCCAGCAAGAAACGTTTCTTTGGGAGGAAGGGGGCTATGTATCGTGTTGCATTCACCGACAAACGGGGATGTAGCTATTCTCTCAACCATCCTCACCGCTTTCTCTCGCGCCGCTCCATAGAGAGGCGTCAGCGTCAGGGCATAGCCATCGACTCTACCGATCTCCCCGTGAGTGCACGCTACCTCTACCAACTCAGTTGTCTGCCTTTGCAGATAGTGGGATCGAGCAGATGGTTGAACAGTGTTCTTGTGTTCTGTAGCGACACCACCGTCGCCCGTTCCATTGCCCGTTTAGACTTTGTGAAACAGACCACCTGCGTATGGATTTCTCCCGACTCTATCATTAGGGAGCCTTATCACAAGTCGGTGCAGAAGGAATTCAACCCATGGGATTCTGTAGCCACCACGATCTATGGCATGGCGAAAGAACAGTTGGAGATGACAGGCACGCTCTCCCTCCATCAGCGTGGCTACAAAGGCAAAGGCATCAGCATCGCTGTGCTTGACGGAGGATTTGAGAACGTCCACCATATCAAGGCATTTAAAGATACGCACATCAAAGGCACCAACGATTTTGTCTTCCCCCAATCTCCCTCTGTGTACAAGGAAGTGGACCATGGCACCAAGGTGCTCTCTGTGCTGGCTGCCAATGCTCCTCATGTCATGATGGGGGCAGCCCCCGATGCTTCCTACTGGCTGCTGCGTTGCGAAGACCAGCAGTCGGAGCAACCTGTGGAAGAGGACTATTGGGTGATGGCTGCCGAATATGCTGACTCGGTGGGGGTGGACATCATCAACAGCAGTTTGGGCTACACTCAGTTTGACCATCATCTCGGCGACCACAATCTTAGTGAGATGGATGGCAACACCGCTTATATCTCCAAAGCAGCATCGATGCTGGCAGACAAGGGCATTATCTTGGTAAGCAGTGCTGGCAACCATGGCATGGGGGCATGGAAGAAACTGTCCTTCCCTGCCGATGCCCATGACATTCTCACCGTAGGAGCCATCACCGCCTCTCGACAGAATGCCCCCTTCAGCAGTGTGGGACCCACACAGGACGGGCGCATCAAACCCGACGTGATGGCTCTGGGCAGTGCCACATGGTTACTCTCTGGCAGGGGCAGACTCACCCAGGACATGGGCACCTCCTTTGCCACGCCGCTTATCAGCGGACTGGTAGCCTGTCTGTGGCAAGCGCACCCTAAGAAGACGGCTAAAGAAATCATTGAGATAATCCGCAAGAGCGGCGACAACTATCTCACTCCCAACAATATCACTGGTTATGGATTACCCTGTATCTCATCCCCTCTCACTCCACGAACTGAATAGTTTGGTCAGCAATGCCATCCACACTGCCATGGCCGACAGCTACTGGGTGGAGGCTGAACTCACAGAGCTCCACGAGGTCTCCGGCCACTGTTACATGGAACTTGTTCAGAAGGCGGAGCATGGCAGCGTGCCCATAGCACGAGCTTCTGCCAAGTGCTGGCGTCAGGCTTGGGGTGTGCTGAAACCATTCTTTGTGCGTACTACGGGAGGGATGCCTCAACCCGGCATGCACCTGCTGATGGAGGTCTATCCTCAGTTTCACGAGGCTTATGGCTTCTCATGGATTGTCACCGACATCGACCCAACCTACACGATGGGCGATATGGCAAGGAAGCGCAAGGAGATTATCGAGCATCTTAAGGCCCAGGGAATATTCTCCCTTAACAAAGAACTTTCGCTCCCTGCCCTCACCACACGTATCGCCGTCATCTCCTCCGACCACGCCGCCGGCTATGGTGATTTCTATCATCAGCTGTTGCACAACAAGTATCATTTCCGCTTCCAGCTCACCCTCTTCCCTGCCATCATGCAGGGCGACCGTGTAGAACAGAGCATCATTAGTGCACTCAATGAGATCAACGCACGGATAGACGAGTTTGACTGCGTGGTCATCATCCGAGGTGGAGGTGCCACGAGCGATCTCTCGGGCTTTGACACCCTGCCCCTGGCAGAGAACATAGCCAATTTTCCGCTACCCGTCATCACCGGCATCGGCCATGAGAGGGATGAGTGCGTGCTCGATATGATCAGTCACACACGGGTGAAGACACCCACCGCAGCAGCAGCACTTCTCATAGAACGTCTTGTCGATGCACTGACGTTCATCAACAACCTTGAAACAAGCATCACTCGTCTCGTCTCCCAAAGGTTAGACTTTGAGAAGATGCGACTGCAACGCCTCTCGACCCTCATCCCCCAACTATTCTCTCTGATGAAAACCCGTCAGGATAGTCGTATAGAACAACTACAACTACGCCTGCATGGTGCTATACGTGAGCGACTTTCCACACAGCGTCATCGTCTCGACCTCCTCGAACAGCGCGCGCTCTCGCTCGACCCTACCCTACCGCTGAAACGCGGCTACAGCATCACGTTTCATCAGGGCAAGGTAGTGAGAGATGTGAGCCAACTCGCTCCGGGAAGTATCATCGAGACAAGGGTGGCAAAGGGCACTGTCACCTCGGAAGTGAAGACAATCAAATAACTCATTAGAAAAACATTTTATTCTTATCTATATGCAAACCACCTATGAAGAGGCAATAAGCCAACTGGAAGAGATTGTTCGTCAGATGGAGACCAACGAACTGGATGTCGATCAGATGAACGAGCGTCTGAAAACTGCACAGCAACTCATCAAATTATGCAGAGAGAAACTCATCAAAACAGATGAGGAGATTAAACAAACGCTCTCTAATGATAGCAAATAGACTATTTATTCTTCGAAAATATTGCAAATTATCAATAAAACTATTACTTTTGCATCAAAATTACAACATATCATCTGATATAACAACATAAAACAATAAGATATGAAAGCATTAGACTGGTCTAATCTCTCGTTTGGTTATATGCCAACCGACTACAACGTACGCTGCTACTACCGCGACGGCAAATGGGGAGAAATAGAAATCTGCTCCGACGAATACATCAATATGCACATGGCTGCCACCTGTCTCCACTATGGTCAGGAGGCTTTTGAGGGCCTTAAGGCTTATCGTTGCCCCGACGGCAAGGTGCGCATCTTCCGCGTTGATGAGAATGCTGCCCGTCTTCAGAGTACCTGCCGCGGCATCCTCATGCCCGAGGTACCCACAGAACTCTTCACGGAGATGGTAAAGAAGGTGGTGCGCCTCAACCAGGAATATATCCCTACCTATGAGAGCGGTGCTACCCTCTATATCCGTCCACTCCTCATCGGAACGAGTGCGCAGGTGGGTGTGCATCCCTCTAAGGAGTATCTGTTCCTTATCTTTGTCACCCCCGTAGGTCCATATTTCAAGGGAGGATTCTCTACCAATCCTTATGTCATTGTGCGCGACTATGACCGTTCGGCACCCCTCGGCACCGGTAAGTATAAGGTGGGTGGCAACTATGCTGCATCGCTCTATGCCAACAATCTGGCACATGAGAAGGGTTATGCCTGCGAGTTCTATCTCGATGCCAAGGAAAAGAAATATATTGATGAGTGTGGAGCTGCCAACTTCTTTGGCATCAAGGACAACACCTATGTCACTCCCAAATCAACAAGTATTCTTCCCTCTATCACCAACAAGAGTCTGATGCAGGTGGCAGAGGATTTGGGAATGAAAGTAGAGCGTCGCCCCATCCCAGAAGAGGAGTTGGAGACGTTTGAAGAGGCAGGTGCCTGCGGTACAGCTGCCGTCATCTCACCCATCTCATATATCGACGACCTCGACAATGGCAAGCGCTACACCTTCAGCAAAGACGGTGAGCCGGGCCCCATCTCAAAGAAACTCTACGACACGCTCCGTGGCATCCAGTATGGCACCATCGAGGACAAGCACGGATGGACCACTGTCGTCATCGAATAATCATCTACTTAATAATCAAAACGTATGAAACCATTCAAAGAGCTTAGGAATCTGGCCGTACAAAGCCTTACCGGCTATTGGGGCAATGCAGCCATCATCACATTGGTCTATGTTATCATTAGCGGTGGTCTTAGTAGTCTTGGTTCCTACTCAGGTGGAGACATTGCCGGACTAATTGTAACTCTCGTCCTGTTGCCGATACAATGGGGCTACTATGTGCTCTTCTTAGATAAGGTGCGTGGCAACGAAGTTGGTTTCGGCCATCTCATATCTGGCTACAATGATTTCTCCCGCATTTGCGGTACGCTTTTCTTGCAGTCAATCTATGTACTCTTATGGAGTCTGCTGTTGCTCATCCCCGGCATCGTCAAGTCTTATTCATACGCCATGACTCCTTATGTACTGAATGATAACTCAGAACTATCATACAATGCGGCCATCACGCGCAGCAGCCAGTTGATGAAAGGTCAGAAGCTGAACCTCTTCCTGCTCCACCTCAGTTTCATCGGTTGGGCCATCCTCTCTGTGCTTTCCTTAGGAATAGGTTTTCTTTTCCTGTCTCCTTATATGCACGCTGCCGAAGCTCATTTCTATGAGACACTGCTGAAGGAAGAAGCAGCCAAAGCACCTGTCATTGCCGAAGAGTCTGCTGCAGACAACAACTAAATCACCTTCAGAACAAATAATGAGCAAAGGAAAACTGGCAAAGTTTGCCGATATGGAACGCTACGAAAACGTGTTCCAATATCCCTATTCAGTGGTCGATCAAGTACCCTTCGACATGAAGGGGCTTTGGCGCGACCGCTATTTTCACAACGCCCATCCCATCGTTCTTGAACTGGGATGCGGCAAAGGCGAATATACGGTAGAACTGGCACGCCTCTATCCCGACATCAACTTCATCGGAGTGGACATCAAGGGGGCACGAATGTGGACAGGAGCAACGATGGCACTCAACGAAGGACTGAAGAATGTGGCGTTCCTTCGCACGAACATTGAGGTGATCGATCGTTTCTTTGCACCCGATGAGGTACAGGAGATATGGCTCACCTTCAGTGACCCTCAGATGAAGAATCCACGCAAACGGCTCACCAGCACCTGGTTTCTCGAACGTTATCGCCATTTCCTTGTTGATGGTGGTCTCATCCATCTCAAGACCGACTCCAATTTCCTCTTCACCTACACAACCCTTTTGGTAGAACACAACCATCTTCCTCTTCTTTTCCGCACTACCGATCTCTATCACACGGATGGATTGGATGATGAAACGCAACAGATTCTCAGCATCCGTACCTACTATGAGTCGATGTGGATAGAGCGGGGACTCGACATCAAGTATCTCAAGTTCCATCTCCCACGTATGGGTCAACTCATAGAGCCGGAAGTAGAGATACCGCTCGATGACTACCGCAGCTATCATCGCAACAAGAGGAGCCCATTAGAAAAGAGGATGTAAGCATTTGCCTGCATCCTCTTTTCTTTGTCGATTTTTCTACCAAAGTCGCTATTCTACGAATTTGATTTTATCCTCCCTTCTTGGCTTCGCCTCCGGTGTCTCATCGGGATAACCCAAGGCAATGCAGTAGAGCAGTTGATAGCCTTCAGAGAAGTTCATACGGTCGAGGAATGGTTGGGCTGAAGGTGAGTCAAGTATCCAGCGTGCAGAGCTTCCCAGGCAGCAAGAGCCTATACCACGTGCCCAAGCAGCGAGGATGATGTTCTCTCCCAACAATCCACAGTCCACCTGAGCCATATCATAGCTCTTGTCATAGGCGATACATACCACACAGGGAGCATTGACAAAGATATTCTTGAATCCTTCGCGTTCTGCTATCTTCGGGTTGTCCTTCACCACAGCAGCCGTGATGGAGTCTATCAATGCCGGCGAGTCTATCACCCGCAGTTCATACGACTGGAGGTTCTTGCCGTTGGGCGCATTGATGCCACATTTCAGAATCTCGTCAAGCGTTGTCTTGTCAATCACGGAGTCCTTGTAGGCCCTGATGCTCCTTCTGCTCATCATCACCT
Organism: Prevotella sp.; assembly: GCA_018385335.1. Taxonomy (GTDB): domain Bacteria; phylum Bacteroidota; class Bacteroidia; order Bacteroidales; family Bacteroidaceae; genus Prevotella. Next base: position 1,335 of record JAHAZN010000051.1, on the reverse strand, counting down.
CAGTCACCACACCGACAGTATCATTAGCTGTCGTGTTCATCACTGGCTTTCCGCTCTCTTGACATGCTGTCAGCGTTGCTGCAGCAGCCATTCCGAATATTGCCTTTTTCATCATTCAAAATAATCGCAATAAATACCGAGGACAAAGTTACAGAATTATTTTGTATGGCAGATGATTTCTACATTTTTTTAGAATATACGCTCCTTTCTCTATCTCCAACAGTTGTCGCTTGGCTTCCTGTCCACCGGCATAACCCATGAGCGAATGGTTACTGCCGATGACGCGGTGGCAGGGGATAAAGAGCGACAGGGCATTGGCACCGATGGCATGTGCAACAGCACGCACAGCACGAGGTTTCCCTATCCGGCAAGCCACCTCTGCATAGGACAACACATCGCCATAGGGGATAGTGAGAAGCGACTGCCATACGCTCTGCTGAAAGGGTGTCCCTACTAACATCAGAGGAATATCAAAGGTGTGTCTTTGGACAGAGAAATACTCATCGAGCTGTCTCGCTGCCTGCTCTATCACCTCTGTTGTTCCCTCCTCAAACTCAGCCCCCATCATCCGTTGCAACCGATACTCCACCTGACGATGATGTGGTTCTTTCAGCCAGTCACACAAACAGAGCTTCTCCTCTGCTGCACCAAGCATCAAGACGCCACAAGGCGACTCATACATTCTCGTTCGGATGAGTATTGGGTGTTTCAACTGTATAAGATACCTATCTCTTCTTATCTCCACCTTATCATTCCCATTATCTGTCAATGTTGGCACTTTTTAGTAATGCAAAGATAATATTTCATCATACGCCATTGGCGTATATTCGTACGGCGGTGGCGTACGACCTACTCCTCCACGCGGCACTCCTTGAAGTGCATCTCCTTCTCCGCCTTCTCTTTTGGGAAAACGAAATAGACACAGGTGGCCTCGGTGCAGACTATTCCTGAGGAATCTGAGAGGGTAGCACTGATGGTCACGAAACTGCGTTTCTGCTCAACGACATGGGCGCGGAGCGTTAGCATCGGCTCCAAAGTGGAGATGGGTCTTTTGTATCTTGTCTCCATGCGCGACGTCACACCTGCTGTCTGCAGTTTGCGTGTTACCACCCATCCGCAAATCTCATCAAGCAAGAGGGCTTGGATGCCTCCATGCAGGGTATTGACCCAACCTTGGAAATCAGCTGTCGGTTGCCATTGGCTCACTATGTCCTCGCCGTCTTCATAAAAATGAAGGTGAAAACCGAAAGGATGATCAGGCGAACATCCTATGCAGTTGTAACCCGACATTCCCTCCCAAGGATTGATAATCTTCTTCATACGTCGTCTTTTTTT
>JAHAZN010000069.1 GCA_018385335.1 Prevotella sp. | reverse complement strand
TGGTGACTTCCTCTTCCTCCACCTCGCCATCGAAGGTCTCCGTAGTCCATGGGGTGACGGTGACGTTGCCAAGGGTGAGGAGATCACGACCGATGTTGATGGTGACGGTGGTGGTCATGCCCGGACGGAGACGAAGCTCGGTGCTTGAAGGGGTGTAGGTGCGGTTATTACCGCGACCATCATAAACGACAACACTGATTTTATCGAGATTTGTCGTCTGAGGAATCATGACTAACTCGTGGGTATAGGAGCGGTGGTCATCAGCCTCACTTGCCAAGAAGAGCGTCAACGGAGTCTCACTGTTGGCATCGGCAGTGACGGTGGCAGCGATGGTGCCCACCTGCTGTGCCTCTGCATCATCCTCGGCAGGCACGAAGGGCGTGGTATAGTCGATGGTGCCCTTTGAGAGGGCATTGATGGTTACCCTTGTATCCCAATTATCGGCAATATCTGTGCGCTTGTTGACCTTCACGACGAGACGGGCCAAGGCATGTTTTAGGGTGAAGGAGACAGTACCATCCAATTCGTTGTAGCTGCCGGAGGCTGAGCCCACCAACAGGTCGTTGTTGTCGTTGCTATTACAGGTAAGGGGGGCGGCGGTGAAGTTGGTGATGGGGCATCGTGGGAAGACAGCAAGGAAATGGTGGGTGGACTTGCGGTTCTTACATACTAAGCTCTCATAACAACTCCAACTTCCATTCGAATATACAAAAAAGCCCTTGTCAATGTATTCTCCTTTTCCTATCCCTTCCTCAGTATCGCTGGCACCTTTCACCCAATCATAGACATCCATAGCATCATAATTGCTAAAGCTATTAGTGCTGGCAGTAGTAACGGCACGAGTGCCAGCACCGGAGAGGTTAGCCTTGTTGATGTTGGCTTTGCCGAAATCAGTCACACCGATGCCAGCCTCATAGATATGTGCCTCCACCTTGACGGGCAGTTGCTCACCGTTCTCCTTCCCCACCGTCGTCTCATCGGCGGAGCAGGCAATGAGGGTGAAGGATGCAAAGAGGCAGGTCGCCCAAGAGAAAAATCGACTTCTGTTGTTATTTCGTTTCATATCTTGTTCGTTATAAAATTCATTCTTCTACATCGGTCTCTATATCCTGCGAACTCACCCAATCCTGTAGGGTGACAGTGCCAACTAAAATTACATCATCTAGAAACACAAGATTGACGGTGGTCACCTTGCCTGCCTGGAGAGGGATGTCCTCGGGATGGGCATAGCGATATGTCTCAGTATAATTTTCCTCTATACAAGCAACACTAATGTTACGAACCCCCGACTGAGGTATCAACAACCTACTGTAGGTACGGTTCATGGAAGGTGTATTAGGAGCTTGGTCGTATAGCTTGGTTAGTTTCTTCATTCCAGCCGCATTGAAGATAGGCATTCCATGATCATCCTGACGAAGAAAATTGAAAGTAGCCTTCTGATAAGTTGCTGCAGAAACGGCAAAAGAACAGTCAGATAAGCTGCTATTCGGTAGTATGAGATTCACCACCAGTTTAGCCATCATGTGTTTGAAGTTGAGCGACACCTTACCGTTATTATCGGAATAACGAACTGCCGCTGTCTGCGCCATGAGATAGTCATAAGCAGTCTCATCATCGGAGAGCTCCACGGTGCAATCGTAATAGGGATTGTTGTAGTTGGCACTGAGGAGGTCGGCAGGTGAATAGGCAAGGAAATAGTGGGGCGAGGTGTTGTTGCGCCAGAGGAGGAGGTTCTCTCCCGAGGAAGAGGTAGCGGTCCATGCCTGTTGGTTGGCGTCATAGCTCACCATGGCACCACCGATCCAGGGCGACTGATAGCCATTGAACGAAGGGGCATCGTCGATCCAGGCACAGAGGGCAAAAGAGGCCGACTGTGGCATATCCATGGCACCGATGCGCAGGGGAGCCGGAACCTCACTGCTACCACCATCCTTCTGTTGGAGCTCCTCATCCTGCGAACAGGCAGCGAACAGCGGAAGGGCCGCCATAAGAAAGAGGTAGGAGTATTTTCTTATCATAGCTTGCATCAATTGTTCGAGTTTGTTATATGACTAACCATATATGGAATAAAAGAAATAGAAGGGATAATCTGAGGTATCTCCAGATAGTTTATCTTTTATGCATAAATTCCATGTGTAGAAACCATTGTCCTGTAAACATTGAGTCATCTCCGTCTTCTTGTCATTCAACTCACTGACAGTGCCCAACTGCGTCACATCGGTTGTGGTGGCGGTGTCATCCTTGGAATGTACGCCACGCAGTGAAGAGGTGGTCCAATAACAATGATCCACCTTGCCACTTTCTCTAATGTCGTACACGATGGCTGCAAAATCAGGTGCTCTTGTACTACCAGGTCTTATAAAATTGGTGGCCAAGTCGATACAACAAGCTATGGTGCCATAGTTGTAGAGACATATACCTGCGGCACTGATACCGGTAGCATTGGTATCGGAGGTAGAGGAGATGCCATCCTTCATCTGCAGATTGTTGTAGCATCCAATGATTTTTCCTGTAGATTTGTTGGTGTTCACCAAGCCGGCAGCAGATCGTTGAGGATAAGAATCGAAATCGCCCTCAACAAGGCAAGCATAAACACATCCATTGTTGATGTGTACCAAGCCGGACTGGGAAATATACCCAATGCCTTCTTCATTGTGGCGGATCTTCACATCCTTCAGACGGAGGTTGCAGATGAGTCCATTTTCACCCAACTCTTTGATCAACGCAGTATAGGGTTCATCCTTCGTGGCCATCATGGTCAGTCCACTGATGGTATGCTCATTTCCATCAAAGTAACCATTAAAATAAGGAATCATCTCCCAGTTGCTTTCGTTTAGCAGTGCTTCGGGCAGCACTATATCATTTTCTAATGTTATGGACACTTCAGGGTCGGCGATGGCAGCATCGTGCCAAGCCATAAGTCCCTCGGCAGTATATACACTATATTCTTTAAAGTTTGGATTATAAGTATAATCCATGTCGGTGCCCGTCTTCACATCGTCTATCGTCTCGCCCTCTTCCCAGTCGCTCACCGTCACGTCGGCCAGTTTGATGAAATCGTTACCTACCATGAGCTTGACGGTGGTCAGCTTGCCCGACTCCACTGTGATGGGACGCTCTGTCGTGGAACGAAAGGTGTAGCTCTTTCCATTGTAGTTCTCACCTGTCATCAACTCTATATAGTCTATCGTCTGAGGAATGACGATACCATACCAGGCAGTGGAGGCGGTGGTGGTACCGGTGGTGACCCGCTGTAAGGTGAGGGACTGGTGCCATTGGCTCTCATCCACCGTGAGAGAGGGACTGAAGCAGACCGCATCCTTATTCTGCGACTCGGCACCGCTGAGGTAATTGATGGTGCAGGCAGTGAGGAGTTTGGCGGTCACGGTGATGTTATTCTTGTTAGGGTCTTCGTCGAAGGAGGGGCGTGAGCCTACAATCTCCACCTTCAACTTCCCCATGAGATGACGGAAGGGAAGGGCGACCTTGCCCGTGAACTCATCGCTCTGACGCAGGGCGAGGTCGTTGGGCTCGTTGTTCCATGCCACGAGGAGGTCGTTGGCCATCATATCCTGCATATCCATCTCAAACCTATCGGAAGAGATATTGCTCACCACACGCGCCGGATAGAAGGCGAGGAAGGTGTGACGGGCCTCATTGTTCTTATAGAGCATCGGTGTGGCGGACGACCACGAGCCATCACTGCCGAGGGTGTGAATACGGTTGCTGATATAGGGATCGGAGACATCGCTACTGCCATTGATGGCAGTCTCCTGGGCCCACACATAGATGCCTATCTCATCACCCTCGGTGAAGGCGGCTGCGGACTCGGAGAGCGAACCGCTGTAACGGGTCTGAGGACGGAAGGCCTGACTGCCCGAGGTGCTCTTGATGGTGGCATCGACAACGATGACGTCGCTGTTGACCGGTGCCCCACCCTGCCCCTCATCATCGGAACAGGCGACAGTGAGCAACGCAGCAAAGAGTGAGGCGGCGCAGGCGGATAGTGTTGAAAAGGAAATCTTCATAGTTGCTTATCGTTTGACGGCAGTCGCAGGCGACTGCCCGAAAATATTCATTATTGGGGGTCGAGAATCTCTCCTTGATAGACAAACTCACGCACCCAGTCGCTGATGCGTATCTCTGCGAGGTGCATCACCGACTTGAGTTCGGCATATTTGAGGCGCACCACATACTTGCCTCCGGTGATCATACGCTCTGCCACGAGGTCGGACGTGACCTCCCTGCCGTCGGCACTCACCATGGTGAGACGGATAAGACTGTTGGAATATCCGCTGCAGGTGGGCATGAGGCGCACGGGAGCGACAACGAGCCATCCATATTCGGAGGTTACATCGGGGAGGGTGACTTCCACTGGGTCGCCATCCATAGGGAGCCCTAAACGCTGATAGGTGGAGGTGGTCTCATAACGGGTGACATAGATGCCTCGTGCGGCGTTGCGCACTACGCCATGGAGGGTGACACCGTCGGGCACACCTTCAATCTCTACAGCGAGCTCTGCCTGCATACGACCGACAGGGATATAGAAGGTGCTGAGGGTGTTGCCGGGATAACTGCCAGTCATCTCGCCGACATAGACATGAGCGGGAGAGGCTGAGGGTGAAGAGGAGACGAGAGAGAGCTCGCTCATCGCAGCCTCATAGTCGGGTACCACGAGTTGTCCGCCCTCGTTGAGCATGGCATACACCTTATAGGTGCCTCCAACAAGGGGAAAGATGTTGTATCCCATCTCCGACTTGTTTACTTTTCTATGCAGTATCAACTGCTCATCCTCGCTGTAAACCCACACGTCGAGACAGGCGACATGGGCGGTATCGTCGGTGTTATCCCTCCATGTAGGACTGACGGTGAGACCCACGGGTTCACCTGCATGGTCGTCTTCTACGGAATATGAACATCCGCTCACCAAGAAAACGATGAGGAGCAGTAACAGAGAAGGATAAAAAAGACGGTTCATCTCTTGACGGTTAAAGAAAAAACAATGTTTCATCGCTGGGCCTCCTTTCTTGTCTCTATGGTCACAGCACGGCGGGCAAGGGCGGCTGTGGCGGCACGATAGTCGGAGCCACGCCCTCTCACGGCGATGCGCTCACGGGCGATACCGAGGCGCATGAGATGCATGCGCACGTTCTGAGCACGCTGACGAGAGATGCGGCGGTTGACCGACTTAGCACCATAGGCATCACACCATCCGTGGACAACGACCTTCACGTCGGGATGTTTCTGGAGAAAATCAGCGACGCTCTGGAGTTTGACACGCTCTCTGCGCGAGAGACTCTTGCTGTTGAAAGCGAAATAGACGGGAGTGACGGGGAGGGTATCGGCGGCTGCCAGCGCTGCCTGACGTTCTGCCTCAAGACGCTGAGCCTCTGCCTTTGCCTTAGCGGCAGCTTCACGCTCTGCCTCAAGACGGGCAAGACGGGCAGCCTCCTCTTGCTGACGGGCGAGCTCAAGGGCTTCAGCCTCGCGGCGCTCTCTTTCAAGACGGGCCTGCTCGGCGGCTAACACTTCCTGCTCGGCCTCATAGGCGGCCTTGGCTCTGTCGCTACCGAAAGACCAGGAGAGGCGCAGACCGCTCTCCCAGAGATGGTTGCCCTCGTGGCGGCGTTTGGGAAGACCATCGATCTGATCGCCGAAGATATAGGTGAGGTTGCTATAAAGTCCTACGTCGAGACGCGGGGTAAGGGCATAGCTCACATGTGCCTGACCTCCGGCAGCCCACTGCCACTGGCGGTCGCCCTTCATCGCCTCTTCGCCGCTGCCAATGGTCTTCACCTTGGCTTCGGTGCCGATGATGCCGGCACGGGGAGAGAGCTCCACGCGCCAACGGCTTTCCCTGAGGGAGGGAAGGAGGGAGAGGACATTGACATTGAGCTCGAGAAGACCGCTGAGGAGGGAGACCTCGCTCTTGAGGTTGGATTCATGCCAGCCGTTCATGCCGAGGATGGGAGTGATGTAAGGACCGCCATCTTCGCCTAACCAATAGCCTTTGTTGGCGCAACATTCGAGCTGGCCCATGGTGATGCGGCCGTAGCCGGCCTGGAGTTCAAGGGAGAGAAGGTTGCTCCAGCGGTAACCACCGAGGAGGGTGGCAGAGAAGCCGAGATAGGTCTTGTCGGCAGCAAAAGAACTGAAAGAACTGTAACCAAAGGGGATGCCGCCCTGAACACCGGCATACCAGCCCGTAAAACGGTGCGACTGCACCGCTGTCTCCTGTTTCTCAGAAGATGTGGACATATCACCTGTTCTTGTGGGGGAGGCTGACAAGGGGAGGCTGATGATCATGGTCACGACCATCAACAGTGTCATCATATGATTTTTCCTAAAGCACTTCATCTTGCTTTCTTGTTTGCTTTGTATATATAATAGGTGTGATACACATCATAGAATTCACTATTGTCTAATCACACATCTACTTATTCTTAGCTTATGGTTATTCCCATTTTATTGATTTCGAGGGCAAAATTAAACAAATATTCTCGTACAGCATGGCATATAGTATTAATATTGATTAAAGATACACAATTTTTTTCCTCACACATGGGCGCCAACGCTTCTCTGTAGGAATAGCAGGAACCCTGACTAACAAAAAAAGGAGAAAAGGGGAATGGGAAAATTGGATTTATTTATTACTTTTGCAAACATCATGAAAGCTACAATACCGTTTGTCGAACAGAAATTCAAGGAGTTTAACCGACTGATATTCGGAGACAGACTGCCAATGATTCCCATCAAACTGAGCAATGCCGCCACCTTTATGGGGATGTGTACGTTCAGGGTGAAGAGGAACCTCCTGGGCAGGAAGAGTTATACCGACTTCACCTTGAAGATAAGCACACGCTTTGAACAGACGGAAAAAGAGCTTGAGGACATCATCATTCATGAGATGATACACTATTTCATCCACTACCACAAGCTGGAAGACCGCAGTGCTCACGGCCCTCTCTTCAGGAAGATGATGAACGATATCAACCTCCGCTATGGGCGACATCTCTCTATCTCACACAAGACGACAGCAGCACAGAAAGAGGAGGCACTCAACGGGAAGAGACAATGGAGGGTGGTGGCTGTCGTGGTGTTCCACAATGCTAAGATAGGGGTAAAGGTACTGCCTCGCATCAAGGAACGTATCGTCAACTACCGCGATAAGGTGAGCCGTTCAAAAGAGGTGACATCCGTCACGCTCTTTATCTCCAACGACCCTTTCTTCAACCGCTTCCCCTGCTCCTCGGTCCTCAAAGCACATTATATCGATGAGGAGGAGCTGAGGAAACATCTTATAGGGGCGAAGAAGGTGGAGATAGGAAAGCATTAAATATTCAGAAGAATTAGGAAGTGGAGAGGTATGGGGGAAAGAACAGGGGCGGCCGTTTGGTCGCCCCTGTTCTTTTATCAGTCTTTTGTCAGTCATCAAAGTCCCAAAGATTATCATGCTCTTTAGCAAACTCTGTGGGCTTGTTTTCTTCATTACCAGAGGTGACACCCGACAGATTGGTGCCACCGGTGGAGGTCATGATCATTCCTTGTAGTTCTGTCTCGCAGACCTCGATGAGAGGTGTGATATAATTCTTTTTCATTGTCATCTTGTTTTTGTTGTCTGTTAGAAAATTGTTTCTGAAAATGTTGCGCCTTGGAGAGAGACGCTTCTCCTCCAAGCGCAACTCACAGTCAAAATTATTACTACGTATTTCTTTTATGTTTAAACTGTGCTTATTTCTTAATTACTTTCTTTCCGTTGAGGATAAAGAGGCCCTTGGTAGGCTGGTTGACACGACGGCCCATGAGGTCGAACATCACGTCGGTCTTG
>JAHAZN010000068.1 GCA_018385335.1 Prevotella sp. | reverse complement strand
TCATTTCATGCGATCTGTGACTGCCCGTTCAATGCTCCTATGACTGCCCAGTCATAGGTAGAGTGACTGCCCAGTCATAGGTGGAGTGACTGCCCAGTCACAGATTTATTGAATATCACTGCGCAGTTATTGGACGGTTATTGAACGAAACGGGGGTTTTTCGCTCATTTTTTGAACGGTTTTGAACGGAGGGTAGTTTGGCACACTTTTTGCAGCAACTTTTTTGCTGTAAAGATTTTTGCTAAAAAATGGCTAAAAAGTGCCTTCACGAAGGTGAAAAATCAGCTCCATTTTTGAGGCAAAAACCAGTCAAAAATGCCCTTTTTTCTTCTATTTTGCCGGAAAAAGTGGGGAGAAATAAAAAAGCAAAGTGTCATCAGTAGAGGTTCCCTTGCTAACATTATGTTATATGCTCCAACATAGGGAGGTATAACGAGAAGAATAGGCTATAAGCTGACCTGCTCTTGATTAGTCCCAATCATCTAAGATACCCAAAATGAATTGTTTAACAGCGCAATCTCTTTTGCAGCATTGACGAGATCATAGCAGAACAACAGTCTATCAGCCTCCCACTGATGCAGGAAGAAGGATTTCCTGTGCTCCTTGCAAAAAAAATTGAGGGTGCCCTACAGAGCACCCTCAATCATTGATTATCAAGTAGGAATAAAATTTCTCTTACTTGGCATAAGCCACGCTTCGCGTCTCACGGATGACCGTAATCTTCACCTGTCCGGGATAGGTCATCTCATTCTGAATCTTGTTGGCAATCTCACCAGACAGAGCCTCGGTAGAAGCATCGTCCATCTTGTCGGCTCCAACAATCACGCGCAACTCTCTACCAGCCTGGATGGCATAGGTTTTTGTCACTCCAGGATAGCTCATAGCGATAGCCTCAAGGTCATTGAGACGTTTGATATAGGCTTCTACAATCTCGCGACGGGCACCGGGACGGGCACCACTGATAGCATCACAGATCTGCACGATAGGTGCAAGCAGGGTGTTCATCTCACATTCATCATGGTGTGCACCAATAGCATTGCAGATATCGGGTTTCTCCTTATATTTCTCTGCAATCTTCGCGCCATAAAGAGCATGAGGCAGTTCGCTCTCCTCATCGGGCACCTTACCGATATCGTGTAACAATCCGGCACGCTTAGCCTTCTTAGGATTCAATCCCAATTCAGAAGCCATCACAGCACATAGGTTGGCTGTCTCACGCGCATGTTGCAGAAGATTCTGTCCGTATGAGCTGCGGTATTTCATCTTTCCTATGATGCGCACCAGTTCGGGATGGAGACCGTGGATACCCAGGTCGATAGCCGTGCGTTTTCCTATCTCTATCACCTCGTTCTCCAACTGTTTCTTCACCTTCTGCACCACCTCCTCGATACGTGCGGGGTGGATACGTCCGTCAGCTACCAACTGATGGAGAGCCAGGCGGCAGACCTCACGTCTTACGGGGTCGAAAGCACTGATAACAATAGCTTCAGGGGTATCGTCAACAACAATCTCTACACCTGTGGCAGCCTCCAGTGCACGGATATTTCTACCCTCACGACCGATGATACGTCCCTTCACCTCGTCGTTCTCGATATGGAAGACACTCACGCTGTTCTCAATGGCTGTCTCAGTAGCCACACGCTGAATGGTCTGAATCACAATCTTGCGTGCTTGGGCATTGGCATTCAGTTTGGCCTCGTCCATAATCTCGTTGATATAACTCTGAGCGTCGGTCTTGGCCTCATCTTTCATCGACTCTACCAAGCGGTGCTTAGCTTCCTCAGCACTCAGTCCTGAGAGTTCTTCCAACTTCTCACGCTCTTTCATCTGCATCTTCTCCAGCTCTTCGCTGCGCATCTGCAACAGTTTCTTCTCGTTGTCGATACGATTCTGCTGATTGTCGAGATCGTTCTTTCTACGCCCCAGTTCCTCCTGGCGCTGGTTGAGCGAGATTTCACGCTGTTTCAGTTTGTTTTCACTCTGCTGGATATGTTGGTTGCGTGTCTGCACCTCCTTCTCCAACTCACTTTTCTTATTGAGAAATTTCTCTTTCACTTCCAAGAGTTTTTTCTCTTTGATGACGGATGCCTCTTTTTCGGCAGCCTCTAACATTGCTCGGTATTGTTTCTTCAAACCATACCTAAAGAGCGTATATCCCACCACGCCTCCAATGATGAGGGTGGCAACGGAAAAAATGAAGGTTAGTATCATAATGTGTACTTAAAAAATATTAGATAATAAAAAAAACGTTCTCACTTTTTAGTGCCTGGCTCACCAAGAGTCTCTTCGAGTTGGGCAGTCAGGTCAGTGAGAACCTTAACAAAAGGTGACGCATCGTTCTTAGCGTGCTCCTTCTGATAACGCAAAGCGATATCGATGAGGGTCATCAGAGCAATGGAATGATCTCCCTTTCGCCCCTTAAAAAGATTCGCATACACATTGTAGCGATCAGTGATAAGCTTTGCTGCTGCACGGTAATATTCTTCTTCGGAGCGATCGATATTCACCTCGATCTCCTCATCATACACATGCAGACGGATATGGAATATTTCTCTGTTCTGTTCTGCCATCGCTTTTACTTTTGATTGGTTAAGAGCGAAATGCACTTGTTCACCTCGCGTATGAGATGATTCAGCCGTGTTCTCGACATCTCAATGTCATCGTCTGACACCTCTAACATACGGGCGATTTTCAAAGCTTCATAGTCGCGCTCTTTCTGCTCGAGAGCTTCCTTGAGTGCCTTCACCTCCGACTCGGCCTTGTCCACCATGGCATACAATTCGTTGTTCTCCTGCTTAAGCGCATTGTGGCGGAGAATCAACTGCTGCAGTCGTGATTGGAAAACAGTAAGCACTTTCTCGTTGGTGTCCATGAATTGATGCTTTTTTACCGACAACAACCACTATCACCTATCGGATAGGGCCATCATCGTTCTTGCAAAGATAAAATTATTCTTGCAGATTTTAAATTAGCCTTGTCGATATTTAATAATTATTAACCCTGTGGCTTCGGTTCTTTCTTTGCCAAGCAGACCACTGTAAATACGAAATCGGTTATCCAGCGCTGACTAAAGCCCAAACGTTGGGCATACTGGCGGACATTCAGTACCGACTTCAGCACACTGGCATCAGTGTAGTCGTTTTTGGTAAAGATATCACCAACAGTCTTCTCGGTCATCTGATAGAGGGCCTTCCTCATGAAACCAGGCAGACGCAGCTTAAACTTCATCAGGTTACCCATCAACATCATCAGGTCCTGACTGAATCCCTGAAACTGAATGAAATAGGGCTGTACATCCTGCAGACGATGGCAACGGTTGCGTATGCTGCGGTCTATCTCCTTGAAGAACTCGTCTTGCAAACCATACATCTCACTAAGCATCTTCTTGCAGCGACTACGCTCACCCACACCCAACTTATTATTCACAGTGGGGACATGGAGCGTGGTCTTGAATACACGCAGGTCGGGCAAGGCAGACAGATTGGTGATGCCAAGATCGGCAGCTATGGCAGCCTGAAAATATACACGGATGAGGGTCATGAAATCCTCCATGCCTCCTGCCTTCTTTTCTTCCGTATGCTTGCGACCGAATAATTTCGAAAAAATACTCATAATTTATGCTTCAATACAATGATAATTATCTCAATTTTCTTTAATCGGGGAGCAAAGTTAATCTTTTTTCTGATAAAAACACGACTTTTTCATATAAATCATGGCTCTAAGTTGATTTTTTTTGTACCTTTGCAGTCTAAATTAAGGAAATACTGATGAAAGGTATTGTTTTAGCAGGTGGTAGCGGTACCAGATTGTATCCTATCACAAAGGGAGTGAGCAAACAGCTCATCCCCATCTTTGACAAGCCGATGATATATTACCCTATCTCGGTGCTCATGTTGGCTGGTATCAGAGAGATTCTTATCATTAGCACTCCTGAAGACCTGCCCGCCTTCAAGCGTCTGCTCGGTTCGGGCGCACAGTGTGGCGTGCAGTTCCACTATGCAGAGCAGCCTTCACCCGATGGTTTAGCACAGGCTTTTATCATTGGGGAGGAGTTTATTGGCAACGATGCTACCTGCCTTGTTTTGGGCGACAATATCTTCTACGGAAGTGGGTTCTCTGCTTTGCTCAGACAAAGTGTTGAAAATGCTGAGCAGCATAACGAAGCTACCGTCTTCGGCTATTATGTCAATGACCCCGAGCGCTATGGAGTAGCCGAATTTGACGAGAATGGCAAATGTCTCAGCATTGAAGAGAAGCCTCAGCAACCCAAATCTAACTATGCCGTGGTGGGACTCTATTTCTACCCCAACAGCGTGGTGGAGATAGCTAAGCACATCAAACCAAGCAAGCGCGGCGAACTCGAGATAACTACTGTCAACCAGGAGTATCTGAAAAACAACCAGCTTAGCGTGCTCCCTCTGCAAAGGGGATTTGCATGGCTTGATACCGGCACCCACGACAGCTTGAGCGAAGCAAGCACCTTTATCGAAGTGATAGAGAAAAGACAGGGTCTCAAGGTGGCCTGTCTTGAAGAGATAGCCTACAAAAAGGGATGGATAAACAAAGAGCAACTCGAAGAGCTGGCTCAACCTATGATAAAAAACGGCTACGGACAATATCTCATGCAGCTCGTTAACGACAAGCACTAAAAAGAATTAGGAAAATCATAAGTCATTTGTATTATGCAAGAAGAAAAGAATCTAGGCAACAACGAACTCAACGATCAAAATATCCAGCAGGAAGAAGAATCTACATTTAATTTCAGGACCATCATGGCCCTCTTCATCCTCAACTGGCAATGGTTTATTCTCTCAATGTTTATTGCTATCTGCTGCGCACTACTTTATCTCAGATATAAAAGTCCGTTGTATCAGGTATCAAGCAAGATGCTTATCAAAGATGACCAGGACAGCCGACGCAGAGGAAGCAACCAGATGCTGGCCAACATGCAGGACTTCGGATTCATCTCCAATAGTAATGGTATTGACAATGAGGTGGAGATACTGCAGAGTCATCTCCTCGCACGCGAGGCGGTTAAGGACCTCAAGCTCTATGTCGAGTATAAACTTAAAGGAAAGGTGAAGGATCACCTTATATACAACACGCAAAATATCAATGTAGATATCGACCCCGTCAGTCTTGAGAAACTCGACGAGTCGGAACTACCCATAAAATATTCGTCTATTCGCCTGCGCCTCTCCAAAGACAAGGGGAGATATCTGCTCAAAGGAAAGAGCCATGATGATGAGGGCGAAGAGGTAAGCTTTGAGAGAGAGATTGACAAATTTCCTGCTACCATCAAGACACCGGTAGGCACGCTGTTCCTCTCAAAGAACACGAGCAAGAACATAAAACTGAAGGATAAGAAGAGCGCCAATCGTGATCTTATCATCACCATTTACCCTCCCAAATATATCGCTGCTAGCTATACCAAGAGATTGAGTATCGAGCCTACTTCTAAGACGACCTCCATCGCCCTCCTTACGCTCAAGGACAAGAATCCTAACCGCGCTGAGGACTTCCTTCGTCAACTCGCCTCCTGCTACAACCAACAGGCGAATGCTGACAAGAACGAGATTGCCGTGAAGACGGAGGCTTTCATCAACAGCCGACTGGAGAAGATTAACGCCGAACTGGGCTCAACAGAGGGAGAACTGGAGAATTACAAGAAACGATACAACCTCACACAGCTCCGCCTGGATGCTACAGAGAACCTTGCCCAGGCAAGTGAATACTCATCGAAGCTGTCGGAGGCCATGACTCAGTTAGAACTACTAAGCTACCTCAAGGAGTTTATCAACGACCCGAAGAATTCCTACCAGATTATCCCCACTAATGTAGGTCTTGAGGACCAGTCATCAACAACGCTCATCAATCAATACAACAAGGATGTGCTTGAGCGTAACCGTCTCCTTGGCTCTGCCTCGGAACTGGCACCACAGGTGGTAATCATAACCAAACGCTTGGACGAGGTGCAGCAGAGCATCAAGACAGCTCTTCAGCAAGCTACCCAGGCAGCAGAAATAAAACGTAAGGGAATAGAGAGTCAGTACTCTATCTACAAAGATAAGGTAGCCAACACTCCTGAGCAGGAGCGTATCCTCACGCAGATAGGTCGCCAGCAGGAGGTGAAGTCGGGGCTCTACCTTATGTTGTTGCAGAAACGTGAGGAGAACTCTATCTCTCTTGCCGCTACAGCAGACAAAGGAAAATTGATTGATGACCCCATCATCGAGGGTAAGGTGAGTCCCAAAGGCAGCATCATTCTCCTTCTCGCACTGGCTGTGGGCTTTGCTCTGCCTCTCATTTTTATATATATAGTACAACTGCTGAGATATAAGATAGAAGGTCATGAAGATGTGGCACGTCTCACCAACCTACCTATCGTGGCTGATGTGGCTGTGGCTAACGAGAGTGCCAAATCATCGTCAGGCATCGTGGTGAAAGAGAACCAAAACGATCAGATTGATGAGATCTTCCGCTCTATGCGTACCAACATCCAGTTTATGCTGAAGGGCGAAGAGAAAGTCATCATGTTCACCTCGTCAACCTCTGGTGAAGGCAAGACCTTCAACGCAGCCAACCTTGCAGTGAGCTTTGCCTTACTCGGCAAACGCGTGGTGTTGCTGGGCTTAGACATCCGTAAGCCCGCACTCGGACGTCTCTTCGGCATATCAGACAGAACGGGCGGTATCACCCCTCTACTCACTCGTGAGACTCTGACAACGAATGAGATTGAAGCGCAGCTCCGTCCATCTGATATCAACAAGAATCTCGACCTCATGCTCGCTGGTCCGGTGCCCCCCAACCCCACGGAGCTTCTTGCCCGTGATAACATGGGAATCATCATCAATCATCTGAAGGACCTCTATGACTATGTGATTCTCGACACTGCTCCCATCGGTCTGGTGACCGACACACTGCAGATAGGCAAACTTGCTGATGTCACTGTCTTCGTCTGCCGCGCCGACTATACCCCAAAGGCAAGTTTCGGCTTGGTGAACAACCTTGTCAGAGAGAAGAAACTGCCTAACATGTGTATCGTACTCAATGGTATTGACATGTCGAAAAAGAAGTATGGCTACTACTATGGCTATGGTAAATATGGCAAATACGGACGTTACGGGCGCTATGGCAGTTATGGCAACTACGGAAGCTATGGCAGTTACGGCAGCTATGGTAACTATGCCAACAGTCATTATGGTAATGCCAACGACAACTCTATTAAGAAGTGATGAGTGCTCCCCGTGAGAGAAGAAGTGAAAGACAACAACGCTAAAACTATCAAGAAGGAATGACTATAGCAGTAGATTTTGACGGCACGATAGTAGAGCACAGATATCCTGCCATCGGCGAGGAACGTCCTTTCGCCATCGACACACTGAAGATGCTCATCAACGACCACCACAAACTTATCCTGTGGAGCGTGAGAGAAGGTAAGCTCCTTGATGAAGCAGTAGAGTGGTGTCGGGCAAGAGGGGTGGAGTTCTATGCTATCAATAGGGATTATCCTGAGGAGACGACAGAAAACAACCCACATTTCAGCAGGAAGTTGAAAGTGGATATGTTTATCGACGACAGGAACATAGGAGGACTCCCCGACTGGGGAACAATCTACCGCATGATCTCACATCGTCGTACATGGGAAGATCTTTTGGGAGAAGCAGAGTGTGGTATGATAAACAGTTCACACCACCATCATCATCATCAGAAAAAGAAAAAAAGTTGGTGGCCCTTCTGATAGGGTCACTTTTTCATAGAGAATCCCATCATCGCCCTGCGAAGTGCCTCGGGATTGCCCATGTCATACATCTTTCCGTCAAGACGGACGCCCATCATTCCACTGCGCTGACGCACCTTTTCCAATGCGCTGGTGAGTTCTATCTCCCTCTCATCACCCTGTTCATCGGCCTCTCTGATATCCTCAGCCAACTGGTCAAACACCTCTGGAGTGAGGATATATTGTCCGAAGACAGAATAATAGGATGTGGTGCCATCCTCCATCTTCACACCAAGATGATCTTCGGCATAGCTCGCCTTGGGCTTTTCACACATCGTCTTCACCTTTAAGACAGTCTCATTGGCGTCCTCCCACACACCGCTCAAGATACCATAATGGCTCACTTGAGACAATGGGATGGAATGAATACTCACCATCATCTGGTTGAAAAGTTCATAAGTCTCGATAAACTGCAAGGCACAGGGTTTCGCCCTATTGGAGGTGTAGATAGTGTCACCAAGAAGGAGCAGCACCGGCTCATTATGTACGAAGTCAACAGCCTGATAAACAGCATGACCGAAACCTCGTTTCTCATACTGATAGACATAATGCAGGCGCTTACCTATTTCTGCGATACGCTGTTCGTACTCAAGATGCTGCGTACTGAGTTTGGCGAGATGTTCTTCAGAGAGCGAGGTTTCAAAAAACTCCTCATATTGCTTGCGCTCCTCTTCGGAACCTAAGACTATACAAATCTCTTCGATGCCACTCTTCACCAACTCTTCCAACAAGATGAGTATTACTGGCCGCACCATTCCATCGGCACAGGGGATAGGGAAGAAATCCTTTTTCACCGAGCGCGTAGCGGGGTAGAGTCGTGTACCGAAGCCCGCCACAGGGATAATGGCCTTTCGTATGGTATGTACAGGCTTTATTGTGAGTTTGAAACCAGGCATGCCCTGCGTCTCCAGATAATCACAGAGTTTCTGCTGACATTCAGCATCGCGGGCAAGGAACTGTACAGACCCATCACCATGCGAACCTACGCCCTTGCCGCCATAGACCCATTGACGGATGTTGGGATCGGCTAACACCTTATGCAGTTTGGGTGCCTCAAGAGCTTTTGACATAGGTACAACTATCTCGTCAAACTTCTGCTCCACTTCATCCATCAACTGTCCGAGGGCCTCAACATTTCCTGATGCCATATAGTCGGTAGCCCGCTGTATCACTTCGTGGTTGTAAGCTCCAAACATTTCCTGCAAACGTTTCTCCTGCTCGTTGTTGGCAAAAGGGTAGGCCTTGTTGAGGTCAGAAAGAATACGGATGGTATCCTTGGCAGCACACAAGTCAGCAAAGACAAGATGAAGCGGTTTCCTCACTGTTATCGGTTTCACTTCTATCTCATCACCGTCGAACTCCATCATCGTAGGCTTCACACCGAAGGCACACGCCTGGTCGAGTCGTCCGCATCGCGATGAAGTACGCAATTCTCCCAAGTAAGCGATGTTCATCTCGCCCATCGTATTGAGATTGAGATGATAAACAAGATTAAATGCTCGGGCTACCAACACGCAGATGGCGGCACTGCTCGACAGTCCTGACCTGATGGGCAGGGGCATCCCTGTGATCTTGATTCGCACACCACCAACCTTATACCATTCGAGCATATAGGATGCGACACCAGCACAATAGCAAAAGAAAGAACCTGACTTGGCAATATTCTTCAGTTCCACCTCGTTCATCCGGCAGGAGAAGTCCTTCCAGACATCAGCAAGCTCAGGGGCTTCGCTCACCACCTCAAAGACTGTAGAACGCTCCACCTCTGCATAAATGCCTTGTTCTATACCTGAGACAATCGCCTTACCAGGAAGCACATCAGCATTCATCGTACGGTAATGACCCGCCCAGTCGGTGTGTTCTCCGAAGAGACAGAGACGTCCAGGAACAAATAATCTTATCATGGTATTATATTAAAGGGTTAGAACTTGTTAAAGAACTGAAGAAGTAGCCCAGCTCTCATGACGCAAAATTAACACAAATCAAGAATAATACAAAATTTTAGGTAAATTATTTGCACACACAGAGGATTTTGCTTACTTTTGCCGTGTCAATAACTCAAATATTCATTCAAAACGTATCGCCTATAGAAGAATTTTTACTTAATCAGAAAACAATTAAGTATGAATACATTCACAAACATGACCGACGAAGAGTTGGTCATCAGTTATGTAGGAGGAGAGAATGGAGCATTTGATGAGTTGCTGACGCGTTATCAATCAAAGCTCTTCAATTATATCATGTTTGTTGTGCGCAATGAAGACACGGCCAATGATATATTTCAAGATACCTTCGTGAAAATCATCACTAAGCTCCAGGAGGGTAAGTATGTGAGCAGCGGTAAGTTTGCTTATTGGATGACGCGTATCACCCACAATATTATGATGGACTGGTATCGTCATCACAAGAACGAGCGTATCGTCGAGGCCACCCAAGACAACGATCTCTCTAATCTCTCCACTTCTTCGGCTATTGTTGACTTAAACCGCGAGCGTGAGTATGTGAACAGTCAGGTCTTAGATGATGTAAAGAAGATGATGAACACCCTGCCTGCCCCTCAACGGGAGGTGGTTTATATGCGTTTCTACCAGGATCTCTCTTTCAAGGAAATAGCAGAGTTGACAGGGGTGAGTATCAACACTGCCTTAGGACGCATGAGATATGCTGTGCTCAACCTTCGCAGGATGGCGAAGGAGCACGACATACAGCTTTACTTCGCCGAGGCATAATGCCTGCTCTGGCGTTGCCGTACTGTTATAATCTTCTTAGTTGGGCGATTGTCTCCTCGGGACTATCACTCTTGAACACGTAACTTCCGCTTACCAGCACATCGACACCAGCCTCTACCAACCGCGGTGCCGTTTCTCCCTGCACGCCGCCATCCACCTCAATGAGTGTATGCAGCTGCTGACGTGCTATCATCTCGCGCAGACGTTTCACCTTGTTGAGCGTCTGCTCGATAAATTTCTGTCCACCAAAGCCTGGATTGACGCTCATCAGCAACACCATATCCACATCTACCAGGATATCTTCCAACACCTCGACAGGTGTTGAGGGATTAAGAGTCACTCCTGCCTTCATCCCCGCGGCATGAATCTCCTGCAGGGTGCGATGAAGGTGGGTACAAGCCTCATAATGCACATTCATCATCATCGCTCCAAGACGTGCTGTCTGCTGGATATACTGTTCGGGATGTACTATCATAAAATGCACATCCAAGGGTTTCTTGCATGCCTTTGACACGGCTTCGAGGACGGGAAAGCCGAAAGAGATATTAGGAACAAACACTCCATCCATCACATCGAGATGAAGCCAGTCGGCCTCACTTCGATTGATCATGGCTATCTCGCTGTCGAGATGCAGGAAATCTGCTGCAAGCAGAGAGGGGGATATCAAGGTCATTGAATTTCTTTTTTAAGAGGAATACCTTTTATTCAACTAAAATACTCCAAATCTCAGCATCAGCTGTCAGTTGAGACAACACGGTATGCATGAACCGTCGGCCATCTTAATGACGCGATAGGTATAGGCAAACTGCCTTATCAGCTGTAGGGTCTGCAAACGCGGTGCATATTCGTCTTGAGTAAAATGTTTCATAGGCTGCATTATTTGTTGTTTTTACTAAGTAACGCAGAGAACTATGGTTTATTATACTCGTTTGAATTATTTTTTTGCATTCATATTTTTCAGACCATTGAGAAAGTCTTTTGCCTCCATTCGCTTTTTCCCTGAGAGTTGGATGGAGCATAACTCAAGCAGATAATCAATGGTAGCGATATATAACTTTTTCTTGGAGATCACCAGTGTTCCAGGCTCCACGTCACCCGCGGGCTCTTCAGTCTTGGCTGTCTGATAGATCTTCATCACCTGTTCGCTGCCATCGGGCATCACTACCTTGCTCCATGCTCCCGGCACAGGACTCAGTCCTCTGACAAAATCATATACACTCTTCTGCGACTGTCTCCAGTTGATCTCACAGGTCTCTTTGAAAATCTTCGGAGCGACATGGAGTTCACCTTCAGTGGTCACCTCCTCTTGTGCCACCGTCTGTGGATGGCCATCGTTCTCCACAATCTTCTCTAAGGTAGCAAGGCATATCTGGGCACCAAGAGTCATCAGTCCGTTATAAACGGTCTCCACATTAGCATCATCACTGATGTCAAAAGGCATCTGCATGATGATTCGTCCGGTATCGATGTCCTTGTCAAGGAAGAAGGTAGTCACTCCCGTCTGTGTCTCACCGTTGATCACTGCCCAGTTAATGGGTGCTGCGCCACGATACTGAGGAAGCAGTGCTGCATGCACGTTAAATGTTCCATATTCGGGCATATCCCACACTATCTCAGGCAACATTCTAAAAGCCACTACGACCTGAAGATTAGCATGATAGCTTCTCAGTGTTTCAACAAACTGCTCATCCTTCATCTTCTCCGGCTGCAATACAGGCAGAGCATTGGCGAGCGCATACTGCTTCACCGGTGAGGGTTGGAGCACGCTGCCATGTCTTCCCACGGGTTTATCGGGTTGGGTAACCACAGCCACCACGTTATATCCATTATCTACTAAAGCCTTTAGGGTCTCCACAGCAAACTCCGGCGTACCCATGAACACAATGCGCAAATCACTCTTTTTCATCACAATTCTTTTGCCTTTCTATGTTGTAGTTTCTAAGCTACCTCCTACTAATCCTGACTCAAGTCGGCCACCATCTTGCGATACATACCATAGATTCGCTGTCGGGAGATATATCCCTTGAGATGATTGTCGCCATCAGTGACCGGCAGCCAGTTGGCATGTGTATGATCGAAGAGTTTCATCACCTCGGTCATGGGCATAGTGTCCTGCAGGATAGCTGCCGGTTGCGTCATCAACTGACTGGCATTGAAATGATGATAGAGCTCGATGCGAAACACCACATGTCGTATCTTACTGATATCTATCTCACCCAGCAGGTTACCAGCTCCATCGAGCACAGGTAGTATGTTGGTCTTATTTCTACTTATCTTGTTGACGATATCACCGAGATACATATCGGGCGACACTGCCAAAAACTGCTTATCTATCACACTGTCGAGACTCATGAGTGTAAGCACAGCATGGTCGGTGTGGTGGGTGATAAGTTTGCCTTGCTTGGCCAGGCGCATACCATAGATGCTGTGAGGTTCGAAGAGGTTGATGGTGAGGTAGGAGCAGACGCTCACTATCATCAGCGGGAGGAAGAGGTCGTAGCCTCCTGTAATCTCTGCAATGAGGAAGATACCTGTGAGGGGGGCATGCATCACACCCGACATCACACCCGCCATACCGAGGAGTGCGAAGTTTTTCTCAGGCAATACCACACCCAAACCGTAGATATTCCACACTCGGGCAAAGAGGAAGCCGGCGAAACATCCGATAAACAGACTGGGTGCAAATGTTCCTCCACATCCGCCACCACCATTAGTGGCTGAGGTAGCCACCACCTTAGTGAGCAGGACAAGGGAGATGTAGATAATCAGCATTGCCCCATTGCCAGCAAAGAGAGAGTTGGCGAGGATGCTGTTCCAATCAGCCTCTGTCTTTCCGTTGAGCAAGAGGTTGATATCGTCATAACCTTCGCCATAGAGCGAGGGGAAAAGGAAGATAAGCAAACTCAAGAGACTACCACCAATGAGGAGTTTGATATGGGGTTTGTCCTTAAACTTAGCAAAGATATCTTCACAGAAGGTCATGGTGCGTATGAAGTAGAGACTCACCAGTCCGCAGGTGATGCCAAGACAGATGTTGGCAGGCACTCTTTCCACTGTCCATGCGCTGTCGAGCGTAAAGGTAAAGAGGGCTGTTGACCCACTGAAGATATATGTGAAACAGGTAGCTGTGACACAGGACACGAGGATGGGGAGGAGCGAAGCCATAGTAAGGTCAATCATGAGCACCTCAAGGGTGAACACAAGACCAGCTATCGGCGCCTTGAAGATACCGGCAATAGCTCCTGCCGACCCACAGCCAACAAGCATCATCAGCGTGCGGTTGTCCATCTTGAAGAGTTTTCCGAGATTAGAACCTATGGCAGAGCCAGTGAGCACGATAGGAGCCTCAGCACCTACCGATCCACCAAAACCGATAGTGATGGCTGATGCCACGACCGACGACCAGCAGTTGTGGCCCTTCAGTCTGTTGCGCTTACTGCTGATGGCATAAAGAATACGTGTGATACCATGACTGATGTTATCCTTCACAATATATCTCACAAAGAGCGAGGTAAGATAGATACCTATCACGGGATAGATGAGATAGAGCCAGTTGATCTCACCCGAGACGAATGAACCTGTGAGCAGATGACCTATCTGATTGATAAGGGAGTGAAGGACGAGGGCTGCCACTGCGGAGAAGAACCCCACAAGAAAAGCCAACATCAAGACAAACATTCGTTGACTGATGTGCTGCTCTCTCCATTCGAGAAATCTGGCAAACATCGTCGGTTTATCCCCGCTCACAATGGATGATTCGTTAGTGGCCATTGGCAACTTCTCCCTATTCTTCTGTTTATCTACTTAGTGGATGACTATTTACGAATGATGGACACCTCGCCATCCCTTCCCAGTTTAATCACACTGGAGGGAGTATGAGCATGGTGTTCCTGTCTTCTCGACATGCAGACATAATCTACTTTTGCCAAGAGCTCCTCACTGATATCTCTGAAATTCTGTGGTGTAGGTTCACCCGATATATTGGCTGAGGTAGAGACGATGGCTTTCTGAAATCTGTAGCAGAGTTCCTTAGAGAAGGGCTCCTGAGTGATTCGCATCCCTACGCTACCGTCTTCTGCAAGCAAGTTGGGTGCGAGGTTAACAGCGTCATCAAGCACCACGGTGGTGGGCTTCACCACACAGTCGAGAAGTTCCCATGCCACATTGGGCACCACCCTGAAATAGCGTTGCAGACGCGCATCGCTGTCCACAAGACAGATGAGCGCCTTGGAGTCTTCGCGCTGCTTGATGGCATATACCCTCGCCACGGCTTCGCTGTTAGTGGCATCGCAACCTATTCCCCACACCGTATCTGTGGGATAGAGTATCACCCCACCCTTCTTCAACACCTCGATGGCATTAGCTATATCCTGGCTGACAGTCATTTTCTTTATTCTTCTTAAAAGTGAAACATGTTATCTGAATGCACTCGGCACTACCCTTATACTAAAATTCGCTCGTAAAATGGAACCTGATGTGCTTGAAGTCTTCCTGTGCCATAGAGAGCACATAACCGCTGTCAGCGAGGAAGACGTCGCGCCCCTCTTTATCCTTAGCCATGTATTGGTATTTGCGTTTCTTGAAGTTCTCGAGTTCTGCCTCGTCGTCGCTCTCTATCCAGCAGGCTTTATAGAGATGAACGGGTTCCCATCGACACTTGGCATTGTATTCGTTTTCAAGACGATACTGTATCACCTCAAACTGTAACTGACCTACGGTGCCGATAATCTTCCGTCCGTTAAACTGATTAACGAAGAGCTGTGCCACACCTTCGTCCATCAGTTGGTCGATACCTTTCTGCAGCTGTTTGGCCTTCATAGGATCGGCATTCTCGATGTATTTGAACATCTCGGGAGAGAAACTTGGCAGTCCTCTGAAATGGAGCTGTTCTCCCTCGGTCAATGTATCTCCAATCTTGAAAATACCATTGTCTGGCAGACCAACGATATCGCCTGGCCACGCCTCATCGATAGTGCTCTTGCGCTGTGCCATAAACTGTGTGGGCGAAGAGAATCTCAGCGTCTTTCCCTGTCTTACATGCAGATAGGGTTGGTTGCGCTGAAACTTACCACTGCACACTTTACAGAATGCGATACAGGAGCGGTGGTTGGGGTCGATATTGGCGGTGATCTTAAAGATGAAACCAGTGAACTTGTTCTCCTCCGGACTCACCATGCGCTCTTCTGCCTTGGTTGGCCGTGGACTTGGTGCTATCTCCACGAAACAGTTGAGCAACTCCTGCACACCGAAGTTATTAAGTGCAGAGCCAAAGAACACGGGGGCTACATCAGCATTACGATAGTCATCGACATTGAACTCTGGATAGACGCCGTCCACCAGTTCGAGATCGTCTCTGAGATGGGCAGCATCCTGCTCTCCCACATGCTGTTCAAGTTCTGCGCTATCGAGTGCCACCTCCACCTTCTCTGTCACTCGCTGCTTATCGGGCGTGAAGAGGTCGAGTTTCTTCTCATAGATATTATACACACCCTTGAATTTGGCTCCCTGGTTGATAGGCCAGCTAAGTGGTCTCACCTTGATCTCCAACTCCTGTTCCAGTTCGTCAAGCAGGTCAAAGGGGTCACGTCCCTCTCGGTCCATCTTGTTGATGAAGATGATCACGGGTGTTTTTCTCATTCGGCAGACGGTCATCAGTTTTCTTGTCTGCGTCTCCACACCTTTAGCACCATCAACAACGATGATTGCCGAATCGACAGCCGTGAGTGTTCGAAAGGTATCTTCGGCAAAGTCCTGGTGTCCGGGTGTATCGAGGATATTCACCTTATAGTCGAGATAGTCGAATTCCATGACTGATGTTGACACAGAGATACCACGTTGTTTTTCTATCTCCATCCAGTCGGAGGTGGCTGTCTTTTTTATCTTATTACTTTTCACAGCTCCTGCCACCTGTATCTGTCCACCAAAGAGCAGGAACTTCTCCGTGAGCGTAGTCTTTCCTGCGTCAGGGTGCGAGATAATGGCAAAGGTGCGTCTTCTTTCTATTTCCTGATTCATATGTTATCTTCTGTGTGTTTCTTATTGATTGAGAAGGCTGTCCATACATCTCTGCAGTGCTTCCTCCCAATGAGGGATAGTGAGCTGATAATCGTCAGTTATCTTCTTCTTATCCAAGACACTGTAGGCAGGTCTTGTTGCTGCCGTGGGATAATCGCTCGTATGTATCGGCTTCACGTTGCAGTCTTTGATTCCTGCCATACGGTGGATAGCTTTGGTAAAATCATACCAGCTGGCCACGCCCTCGTTGGTGTAATGGTACACCCCGGGCTTCACCCCTTTCTCTACGATGGTCATGATGGCAGCGGCGAGGTCGGCAGCATAGGTAGGCGACCCTATCTGGTCGGCCACCACACCGAGTTCTTTTCTCTCTCTTCCCAGGCGCAGCATGGTTTTCACAAAGTTATTGCCAAAGGTACTGTACAGCCATGCTGTTCTGATGACGATTGACTTCTTACAAAACTTGGTGACACCGAGCTCTCCTGCCAGTTTGGTGCATCCATACACACTGTTGGGAGCAGGAGTATCTGTCTCGACATAAGGTGTAGAATGGGTGCCGTCGAACACATAATCGGTGGAAATCTGTATCATACATCCCCCTCGTTTCTCTACGGCGGCAGCAAGATAGGAAGGAGCCACAGTGTTGAGTGTGGTGCAGAGTTCTTTCTGCTCCTCTGCCTTATCTACAGCAGTATAGGCAGCGCAGTTGATGACACAATCTATTTGGTTTCTGAACACATAATCATCAACAGCCAACTGGTTGGTGATATCGAGTTCGTTGACATCAGTATTAAAGAATGTGTGCTGCTGATATTTTGCCTCCAGCAACTGAAGTTCGTTGCCTAACTGTCCGTTACATCCTGTGATAAGTATATTCATATCTTCTCAGTTTTTTTGTTTTGTCATTCGTCGAGTCCCTCGAGCTCTCCGTTTCTATTCTTGAGATAGTAATCATTGAGCATTCCTACGAGGGTTGTTATCTCCTTCACGGCATGTGCCGTACTTGTGCCTACCTCTTTTTTCTGCAGTCGGAGCATCATCACTCCGTAGAGGGCATCGAAACAGGTCTCTATCTCTCCCTCCTGCTTATCCACACCCTTGTTGCGCAGTTCCACAATAAAGGGGAGCACCTTATAGTAGGCAGCATTATAGAAGGGGAACTTGGTGCTGTTGAGCAACTGTCGATGAAGGTCTTCAAGGGTTATCAGCGTCACCTTATTGATTTGCAGATGTCCTGATTCGCGACAGCCCTCCCTGTTCATCATGTTAACCAGATTGCCCAACCAGTCGATATAGTCTTCTTTCTGTTCTTCGGTATAATCGAAACGCTCTACATACTCTCTACGGAGACGTGTAAGCGAGCAGCCAAAAGCCCTGATGGTATCTTCCACCTGCCACATATAGAGTAGGTATTCGGCGATATTCGTTTTCCTTAATTCCTGCGAGATAAACATCGTTACTTCTTGTGATAATGTTTAAAAATATGATTCTATAACCAGTCCGTCACTCCACTTATCCTGTTCTCCCTTCTGTAGCCTATCAGAAGAACCGATAGAGATTGGTCACCGTGCCAAAGAGGATAATGAGTGAGAAAATCATCACTACTGCCCCTATCACCTGGTTGATGATTCGTATGCCGTTGGTATCAAACTTACCCCTGATTTTATCCACCAACCATGTGAGTCCAAACCACCAAAGCAGTGCTCCTGCCACAATACTGAGGAATCCGACACACATCTCGAAAGGATGGTCGGGTAACACAAAAGCAAACTGGGCATAGGTGGCTAAGAAGAGGAAGATGATGAGGGGATTGGAGAAAGTGACGAGAAAAGCTGTGAAGGCATTGTGTATCAAGGTGCCCTTGATATTTCCCGAGCGGTGCATCTTCTTGGTAGGATCGGTGCGATAGGTATAGATGCCAAAAGCCAACAACATCAGACTGCCTGCTATCTGCAGGTACCACCTATACTGCTGGTTGTTCACCACGTCCATGACGTAGGTCATGCCATACCCTGCCACTCCAGCATAGATAATGTCGCTCACAGCTGCTCCCACACCAGTGATGAATCCATACCAGCGTCCTTTGTTCAATGTGCGCTGTACACACAACACGCCCACTGGTCCCATGGGAGCTGAGGCTATGATGCCAATGAGCATCCCCTTAAAAATAAAATCAAGTATGTTGATATGTATTGGAAATGGCATAACGCTTGCAAAATTGGGAATTTTTTGGGAGATATACAAGTTTTTGGCTCAAAACTTTGGATGCTCTCATTTTTTTCCTACCTTTGTGTACGATAAAATAAGCATATAATGCGAATATCAAACCCAAAACAACTTATACAATGAATACCCAATCTCAACTCAAGCCCTATGTCATCGGTCTCGACCTAGGCGGCACAAATTCTGTATTTGGAATTGTAGATAGCAGAGGTGACATCAAGGCTACAACAGCCATCAAGACCCAAGGCTATGCCACCGCCGAAGCTTATACCGAGGCGGCTGTCGCTGCACTCCAGGTGATTATCGACGAGGTAGGAGGCATAGAGAAAATCAAGGCGATGGGCATAGGTGCGCCCAATGCCAACTATTACAGTGGCACCATTGAGCATGCTACCAACATCGCATGGGGCAAGGGCATCGTTCCCTTAGCACGCCTCTTCAGCGAAGCACTCGGCATTCCTGTGGCTATGACCAACGATGCCAATGCTGCTGCTATTGGCGAGATGATTTATGGAGTGGCACGAGGCATGAAAAACTTCATTATGATTACCCTTGGAACGGGTGTGGGCTCGGGCATCGTCATCAATGGCAAGATCGTATATGGAAGTGACGGATTTGCTGGCGGGCTGGGACATGTGACGATGGTGCGTGAAGACGGACGCCTCTGTGGCTGCGGTCGCACTGGCTGTCTCGAGGCTTACTGCTCGGCAACAGGTGTGGCACGCACAGCACGCGAGATGCTCTCAAAGACCAACGAGCCATCGCTCCTAAGAGAACTCGATGCTGAAGCCATCACCTCCTATGATGTGAGTGTGGCAGCTGGTAAGGGCGACGAGATGGCAAAGCGCATCTTTAAGTTCACAGGCAATATGCTCGGAGAAGCCTGTGCCGACTTTGCCACCTTCTGCTCTCCAGAGGCTTTCGTCTTCTTCGGCGGACTAACCAAAGCTGGTGACCTCATTATGGACCCCATCAAGGAGGGTTATGAGGCTCATATCATGGAGTTATTCCGTGGAAAGGCTAAGTTCCTCATCAGTGGGCTCGAAGGTTCATCGGCCGCTGTCCTCGGTGCCAGTGCCGTGGGATGGGATATCTAACAGACTCTATCGTAAAGAAAAAGAAAAAAATGGGGTTGGAACAGGACGCTCCAACCCACTTTCTTTACGGAAGATAAGGTTCTTCAGCAATGGCTGAGGATAACTTATCGCTGCAAATATAGAAATTTATCTGACTACTTCCAAATATTTTTAAATATTTTTTTAAGTTATCATCTCTACTCATTTCATCGATAATGAATTAAAGAGGTAACAATAATTGTTTTTCTCAAAAAATTTCGTAAATTTGCAGGCAAGAATCAAGAAACGAAAAAAGCATGAACGTTTTAGAACTCAGTGAACAAGAAATAGGCAGACGTGAAAGTCTGCAGGAGTTGCGAGCAATGGGCATCGACCCCTACCCCGCAGCAGCGTATCCTACCAGTGCCTTCAGCACCGATATCAGGGACAACTTCGTTGACGAAGCGGAGCCGCGTGAGGTGTGCATCGCAGGACGTCTGATGGGACGAAGAGTGATGGGTAAGGCAAGTTTTGCCGAACTGCAAGACTCCAAAGGACGTATTCAGGTGTATATCTCGCGCGACGATCTCTGTCCCGGCGAAGACAAAGATTTATACAACAAAGTGTTTAAGCGTCTTTTGGATATTGGCGACTTTATTGGTGTCAAGGGTTATGTATTCCGTACACAGACGGGAGAAATCTCTGTCCATGCCCGCGAACTAACACTGTTATCAAAGTCTCTGAAACCACTGCCCATCGTGAAATATAAGGACGGCGTGGCCTATGATAAGTTTGACGACCCCGAACTGCGCTATCGTCAGCGTTATGTTGACCTTGTTGTTAATGAGGGCGTCAAGGACACGTTCCTACAGCGTGCCACTGTGATCCGCACCATCCGTCGCGTACTCGACGAAGCAGGATATACAGAAGTTGAGACGCCCACCCTCCAGGCCATTGCAGGAGGTGCGAGTGCCCGCCCATTCATTACCCATTTCAATGCACTCAACACCGATATGTACATGCGTATCGCCACCGAGCTCTATCTCAAGCGACTCATCGTGGGCGGATTTGAGGGTGTCTATGAGATAGGTAAGAACTTCCGCAACGAGGGTATGGACCGCAACCACAACCCCGAGTTCACCTGCATGGAACTCTATGTACAGTATAAAGACTACAACTGGATGATGTCGTTCACCGAACAGCTGCTTGAGGCAGTCTGCATCGCCGTCAACGGCAAACCAGAGAGAGAGATAGACGGACAAATCATCAGCTTCAAAGCCCCCTACCGTCGTCTGCCCATCCTTGAAGCTATCAAAGAGAAGACGGGCTTCGACTGCAACGGCAAGACAGAAGAAGAGATTCGTGCCTTCTGCCGCGAGAAAGGAATGGAGGTTGATGAGACAATGGGTAAGGGCAAACTCATTGACGAACTCTTCGGCGAATATTGTGAAGGAACATTCATTCAGCCCACCTTCATCACCGACTACCCCGTGGAGATGTCACCACTCACCAAGATGCACCGCAGCAAGCCAGGACTCACCGAGCGTTTCGAGCTGATGGTCAACGGCAAGGAGCTGGCCAATGCCTACTCAGAGCTTAACGACCCCATCGACCAAGAGGAGAGATTCAAGGAACAGATGAGACTGGCAGACAAGGGCGATGACGAGGCGATGATCATCGACCACGATTTCCTCCGCGCTCTGCAATATGGTATGCCTCCCACCTCAGGTATCGGCATCGGCATTGATCGTCTTGTGATGCTCATGACAGGCAAGACATTCATCCAGGAGGTGCTGTTCTTCCCACAGATGAAACCAGAGAAAAAAGCTCCACGTAGCACCAACGAAGAGTGGCAGGCTCTGGGCATCGATGCGCAATGGGTACCGCTGTTCAACAAGGCAGGCTACTATCTCACCTCTGACATACGTGAGGTGAAAGCACAGAAACTGCAACAGGATGTGTGCGGAGTGAACAAGAAGTTCAAACTCGGTCTCGACAATCCTCCTCTCAACGTCTTCGAGCAGTGGATAGAGGCAGCCAATAAATAAGCATATATAATAAGGTATCATGTTCGACTGCGGAAAAATTGCCATCATAGGCGGCGGAAGCTGGGCCACAGCCATCGCAAAGATTGTGGTGGGACACACCCATCACATAGGATGGTACATGCGACGCGACGACCGCATAGAGGATTTCCGTCGATTGGGGCATAATCCCGGATACTTGGTATCGGTGAGATTCAATACCGATGAGATTGAGTTCTCTTCTGATATCAACGAGATTTGCCGTGCCTATGACACGCTTATTTTCGTTACTCCCTCACCTTATCTGAAGAACCATCTGAAGAAACTGAAGACGCGTCTTCACGACAAATTTATCATCACAGCCATCAAGGGCATCGTACCCGATGAGAATGTTGTCTGCTCAGAATACTTCCATCGTATGTTTGATGTCCCCTACGACAATCTGGCGTGCATCGCAGGTCCTTCACATGCCGAAGAGGTGGCATTGGAACGCTTGAGCTACCTCACAGTAGCTTGCTCTGATCTTGTCAAAGCCAAGGCTTTTGCCGATGTGCTCAAGAGCGACTATATCAAGACTAAGACAAGTGATGACGTGGTGGGTATAGAGTATTCGTCGGTATTGAAGAATGTCTATGCAATAGCAGCAGGTATCTGTTCCGGACTCAAGTTTGGCGACAACTTCCAGGCCGTACTTATGTCCAACGCCATACAAGAAATGTCACGCTTCCTTAAAACGGTAAGACCAATAGATCGTGATGTTGATGACTCGGCATATCTCGGCGACCTGCTCGTTACAGGCTATTCCAACTTCTCTCGCAACAGGGTCTTCGGTACGATGATAGGCAAGGGATACAGTGTGAAAAGCGCACAGATAGAGATGGAGATGATAGCTGAGGGCTATTTCGGCACAAAATGTATGAAGGAAATAAATCGTCATTTTCATGTCAATATGCCCATCCTTGACGCTGTTTATAACATCCTCTATGAGCGTATCTCCCCACAGGTGGAGATAAAACTCCTCACTGACTCTTTCAGATAATCGTCAACTACGCATTCAACAAAAGAAGGAGCATGTCTCCGACAACGCATAAATATCAATTTTAAGTATATCTAACAATGGAAAAGTTCATCTCTCTCGACCTTAGAAAGGCTGTATCGTTTCTCGGAAACGGTGCAGTAGAGGCACTCCAACCTCAAGTGAAAGCTGCTCAGACAGCTCTGGAAAAAGGCACCTGTCCTGGCAACGACTTTCTCGGCTGGCTTCATCTTCCTTCTTCCATCTCACCATCCTTTATTGCAGAACTTCAGGCATGTGCTGAAACACTGCGACAGAACTGCGAGGCTATCGTGGTGGCAGGTATCGGCGGAAGCTATCTCGGTGCACGTGCAGTGATAGAAGCGCTAAGCAACTCCTTCGCATGGTTGGTGGGCGACAAAAAGAATCCTACCATCCTGTTTGCAGGCAACAACATCGGTGAGGATTATCTTTCCGAACTGACTGAATACCTCAAGGACAAGCGCTTCGGCGTTATCAATATCTCTAAGTCGGGTACGACAACAGAAACAGCCCTCACCTTCCGCCTACTGAAACGACAGTGTGAGGAGCAACGTGGCAAGGAGGAAGCACGCCGTGTCATCGTAGCCATCACCGACGCGAAGAAGGGTGCTGCCCGTAGCTGTGCCGACAAAGAGGGATACACATCATTCATTATCCCCGACAACGTAGGTGGACGCTTCTCCGTTCTCACTCCCGTGGGATTGCTGCCCATCGCATGTGCCGGATTCGACATCTCTCAGCTCGTAAAGGGAGCACAGGAGATGGAGGTAGCCTGTGGTGCTGATGTGCCCTTCGACAAGAATATTGCTGCACAGTATGCAGCAGTGCGCAATGCGCTCTATGCTGAGGCAGGAAAGAAGATTGAAATCATGGTGAACTATCAACCTAAGTTGCATTTCATCGCTGAATGGTGGAAACAGCTTTATGGAGAGAGCGAGGGCAAGGACAAGAAAGGTATCTTCCCTGCATCGTGTGATTTCACCACCGACCTCCACTCCATGGGACAGTGGATTCAGGATGGTGAGCGCACCATCTTCGAAACAGTCATCTCGGTGGAGGAACCCAACAGCAAGTTGCTCTTCCCCAATGACGATGAGAACCTCGACGGCCTCAACTTCTTAGCAGGAAAGAGAGTGGACGAGGTGAACAAGATGGCAGAACTCGGAACACAGCTCGCCCATGTTGATGGCGGCGTGCCTAACATACGTATCTCAATGCCCAAACTCAACGAATACTATCTGGGTCAACTACTCTATTTCTTCGAGATAGCTTGTGGTATCAGTGGCAACGTGCTCGGTGTTAACCCCTTCAATCAGCCTGGAGTAGAGGCTTATAAGAAAAATATGTTCGCTCTGCTCGACAAACCAGGCTATGAGGCTGACTCGAAGGCTATCAAAGAGCGTTTGGCAAAAGATATGGCTTAATAGAAAATAATGAATGAGGAAATAGTGAAATGATGAAATCAGCTATCAATCATTATCTCAAGAACAACGGCTTTGGGGGATTCTTCCCTAAGGCCGTTTTCTTTGACATGGATGGTGTGCTCTACAACTCAATGCCCAACCATGCCTATGCCTGGCATCACTCGATGAAGACATATAAAGTGGAGATGAGTGAAGCCGAAGCCTATAAATATGAAGGCATGAGGGGTGTGGAGACCATCAAACTGCTCACTAAGGCACAGTGGCAACGTGACATAAGCGACGAGGAGGCGGAAAAGATGTATGCTGAGAAGTCGCGCGTCTTTGCCACACGCCCTGCCGCTACTATCATGCCTGGGGTCATCAATCTGATGAAGACCATCAAGTCGAAGGAGATGGGTATCGTGGTGGTGACTGGCTCAGGACAACACTCTCTGCTCAAGCAACTGACAACAGACTTCAATGGTTTTGTGATTAGCAAACTGATTGTTTCGGCCTTTGACGTGAAACGGGGTAAGCCGCACCCTGAACCTTATCTTAAGGCACTCAGCCTCTGCGGTATCTCACCTAATGAGGCCATCGTCGTGGAGAATGCTCCTCTCGGTGTGAGAGCAGCCAAAGCAGCAGGCATATTTACCATTGCTGTGAACACAGGTCCCCTCGCCGATGAACTGCTCTCTAACGAGGGAGCTGACTGCGTAGTGAAGAGCATGGCAGAGGCGGAAGCACTCATCAGCCTTCTTCCTATCTCTGAATAACCTCGAGACGAGACAAGCAGCTGATGTTAGTCGTCAGCAGCGGTATCAAGACGGTTATCGCGATTCATCGTCACCGCTCCCATACGGCTAACCTTGACAATCAGAGGGATATACTCATCTGTCTGTGGATGACAGACACTTGCTGCAAAACAAAGAACATCGTCCTCTACTTTATCGAATACCAGACCTTCAAGAATACCTGTAGCGAGATAGTCGCCTTCGAGATGTGTTCTAAAAGACTGCTTGGTGAAGGTCTGAGAGAAGAACTGACTTCCATCGCTTCGTTTGACAGTGAGAACAATGGTATTGTCAATATAGGGTTGACCTTGCTGATCCTTGACGATAACACTGTCAAGCGGTTGGCGATGGATGCGCACAAGATAGTCTTTTCCCAACCAACTGATAGTCTGCGTCACATCGCTCTCCTGCATTCTGATGGGAGCCGACGGACGGGGTTGTGCCACCTTCTTGGCGATGATATCATCTGCCTTTTTCTTCTCGCCACAACTTACGATGGAGAGAGCCATGGCTGTAAGAAACGTTATCATCGATAACTGAAAACTATAGAGGATAGTGTTTGTCTTCATTGTTTTGCTGTATTAGGTCAATATTTCAAATGCAAAGATATAGTTTTTTTTGTGAGTAGCAAAACATTTTCCATGCTGCTGTCTTCACAGAAAGGATTTACCGCCGTTTCTGCTGATTTTTGATGTGATGTATTTGAATTCATCTCATCCCTAATTAAACCATTCATGGGTATCATCGTCAAAAAAACAGTTGCAACAAACAAGAAACAAGAATCATTAACTCACTAACAGAAACGACAATGAAAAAGTTATTTATCATGGCTCTCGCCACCGTCCTCATGGGCAGCACCGCAATGGCCCAGGAGAATAATTCGGAGAAAAAAGAAAAAATGAATGCCAATCGCACTGAGATGATTAAGAAGCGTACCGAGGCCACCGCCAAGAGATATGGTCTTGATGAAGCTCAGACCGCTCGTCTGTTGCAGGTGAACATCCAGTATGCTGACCTGATGGGTCCACGCGCCTTCGGCATGCAGGGTCGCCGTCCTGGTGGTATGCATCCTCAGATGATGGGTGGAGCAAAGCAGCGCCCTGAGATGAAGACAGGTAAGGAACTGACAGAAGAGCAGAAGGCGAAAAGAGAGGAACGTCGCCAGAAGATGGGTAAGAACATGAATGCCTATAACGACTCTCTCCGCGCTATCTTTACTGAAGACCAGTATAAGGCATACACAGACGATCTCAACAAGAGACGTCAGATGCCTCAGAGAAGAAACTAAGCTATTACTTGATATCTATAAGAGAAGCGTTACCCCTAACAGATATGGGATAACGCTTTTTTCTATCTCTCCTGCCTTCAAGCCGGCAACACGATTTCTACTTTTGTTCCCTCGGTGTAGGTTCTATCCCAATTGACATAGCCTCCGAGTTTATTCACTATTTTCTGAACAATACTCAATTCAAGTTCTGCCTCATCGCGCCCCTCATCGGGCTCATCAAACCAATCAAACAACTTAGCATAACGCTTAACCGGGATTCCACCTCCTGTATCGCTCACCGAGATAATGAGTTTATCTCCATCCAAACGAGCATTCAGCACTATCTGCCCCTTTTCTGTGAATCTACATGCCAGTCCAAGGAGCTTACCAATGACGAGTTCAAGAAGATGACCATCAGACGAAACAAAACAATCTTCAGACAACTCTTTATCATAAAGCATCTTCACGCCCTCCTTCATCATTTTGGTCTCCTTAAACAATTCCACGCAACGGAGACACAGCATATTGATATTCAACCGTTCATGATAAATAGGATGGCCAGCGGAGCCAAGGGCAAACACCATCATCTCCTCTAATTGTGTACTTATCATGCTCACATTATTGATGATCTGATCGGAAATGGTCTTTTTCTCCTCCTTACTCAGATACACATCCTCCTTGGCAATAACCTCGGCCAAACCACAGACAGAGTGAAGCGGAGTACGAATACCACTACTTAAATGCCGAAGGAAGGTACCCTTGGTATGGTTGCTCTCTTTCATACGACGATAGGCCTTGCGCCAATGAAGGGCAAACAGCAGACAGACAAGGCAGAATATTCCACAAACAATTAGACTCATAAGCTCCATAGTAGTCGAAAATTACACAATGATTAAAAATCATGGGGTTACTTGCGCAAAAGTAGAAAAAATATGCTAATCTTCCAAATTATCAGTCACATTTTTTCATCTCTTCTTTACAACAGACATTTACTTACCTCTTGCAACTCAAAACCGTAAGATGGTTATCGGCAATAAGGAAGGTCACCTCATATCCCATAAAAGAGAGTCCATAAACTCTTTCTGCTCGCTGATAGGCAGGTCGGGGATCTTCGCTCAGCACCTCGGTGAGCAGTTGGCGGTCGCACTCCGACCATCCCTCAACATCAGTCATCGCCTCCCGACTCCACTCCACCTCTAAGCGCTGCCATGCAACCTTTTCAACAAAACCGCCATGGGCTTCGGGATGAGCATCGGTGAAGGCAAGATAGGGTTTGATATCATAGATTGGTGTTCCGTCGGCTAAGTCTGCACCAAGTACATGAAGCAAGGGGGCACCGTTAGGCTGTCTCTCGACAGAGAGTAGTCTGACAGATGAGAGGGCGAGATTGTTAGGACGGAAAGAGGAGCGTGTGGCAAACACCCCTACCCTCGCGTTGCCACCAAGGCGTGGTGGACGGACAGTGAGGTGTTTTTCTGCCTTTTCGTTGAGTGAGAACCCCCATATCAACCATAGGTAATCGAAGTCGTCTATCCCTCTCACAGCTTCCTCGTGCGCCCACTCTCCCACAAACCGCACCGTTCCTGGTACATCGGCCAACAATCCACTCTGGCGAGGTACGCCAAATTTCGTTCCGAAGGGCGAGGAGAAATAGGCAATAGGTTCTATCTTCATCTCTTTCTAATGACTATCTTTGATTCTCTTTGTAATTTTCTATGATATGTTCTGCAAATTTAACCCTATTCCTACAATAATTCAGACTATGCTACGTTAAAAAAAGAGAAACAATTGATATCCATATATGACACAGAAAAGTGAGCAACTCAGAATAGCCGTGGCTGGCACTGGCTACGTAGGCATGAGCATCGCCACCCTGTTGGCACAACACCACAAGGTGACAGCCGTAGATGTTATCCCTGAAAAAGTAGAGAAACTGAATAAGAAGATTTCACCTATTCAGGACGACTACATCGAAAAATATCTTACAGAGAAGAAACTCGACCTCACTGCTACCCTCGATGGTCAGAGTGCCTATCGCGATGCAGACTTCGTAGTGATAGCTGCGCCAACTAACTACGACCCGGTAAAGAATTTCTTTGACACTCACCATATCGAGGATGTCATCGACCTCGTCCTGACTGTCAATCCCAAGGCGGTGATGGTCATCAAGAGCACTATCCCCGTGGGCTATTGCGAGAGTCTCTACAACAAATATGGTCGTGAACTGCATCTGCTCTTTGCCCCCGAGTTTCTGCGTGAGAGCAAAGCACTCTACGATAACCTCTACCCCAGCCGCATCATTGTCGGTTCGCCCTCCGATCGTATCTCTAATCATGCTTCCACATTGCAGGAGGCTGCCCACCGCTTTGCACAGCTGATGCAAGAGGGTGCGTTAAAGCAGGAGATAGATACCCTCTTTATGGGACTTACAGAGGCTGAGGCTGTCAAACTCTTTGCCAATACTTATCTCGCTCTCCGCGTGAGCTATTTCAATGAACTTGACACCTATGCAGAGATGAAAGGGCTCGACACACAGAGCATCATCCGTGGTGTGAGTTTAGACCCTCGCGTGGGCGACTACTACAACAACCCATCGTTTGGATATGGTGGATATTGTCTGCCCAAAGACACCAAACAGTTGCTGGCCAACTATAAAGATGTGCCTGAAAACCTCATTGAAGCCATCGTAGAGAGTAATCGTACCCGCAAGGACTTTATCGCCGACAGAGTACTTAATATGGCTGGCTACTATGACTATTACAACCGCGGTGACTACAATCCCACAGAGGAGCGACGCTGTGTCATCGGCGTTTACCGTCTGACAATGAAGACCAATTCTGATAACTTCAGACAGAGTAGCATACAGGGCATCATGAAACGCATCAAGGCCAAAGGGGCAGAAATCATCATCTATGAGCCTACCCTCCCCGATGGCACCACTTTCTTTGGCAGTAAGGTAGTAAACAATCTGGCGGATTTCAAAGAACAGAGTCAGGCGATTATCGCCAACCGGTACGACAGCTGTTTGGATGATGTCGAGGCAAAGGTCTATACGCGCGATATCTTCCGCAGAGACTGATTTCACTACTTTCTCGTTGTGCCATCATTCATCCGTATGATGTTAATCCGCGGTGCAGCGTGCTCGTCTTTCCTTCCAGGTTGCAGATAGCGTCCCTGTCAGTTCCCTCATAGAAAGGACTATCCTCCCTGCCGTTACTTGTGATAGGAAGAATTGTGCAGAAACCGCTCGAAGCTTCCGTTAAATAAAACAAGAGTTGTTATCATCATAACGCTAATGACCGATTTGGGTTTAAGGATTTTTCCTGTCCATTTCACGCTTCCAGGAGTTTGGCTCCGATGTAAGCAGCTGCTATGCCTGCGGCAACGCTGAGGAAGATATAGATGAACGATAACAACAGATGACCATTGCGCAACATGGTCATAGTTTCATTGCCAAACGTAGAAAAGGTGGTGAAACCTCCACAAAGTCCAACAACCATCAACAGACGGAGGTCGGTGGGCAGACTCTGACGTGCTATCCATGTTCCAAACAGACTAACAAGGAAACAGCCGATGATGTTGACGGCCAGCGTACCCCATGGGAAAAACGATGTGTTGAGCCACCTGCTCACCATATAGCGCAGGATGCTCCCCGCACCACCACCTAAGAATACAAATAACAAATCTCTCATTTTATACATTTATTGAATACCTCAACCATGAGTTGAGGAAGAGCATAGTTTTGGAGTTCTGATAGTCTGACCCACTGATACCCCTCTGGCAGAGGAGGTCGTTCCTCAGGACGATAGAGATGAAAATCAGCAAGAAGGAGGCGATGAGTGAGGAGATGACGATGCCCCTCGGCTACGGACATCCATGCTCTACGAGTGGAAAGAAGAACATGCGACGAGACATGAGGGTCATCGATGAGATTGACAGGTTCCCAAAGTCCTTGCCATATATCACCTGCCCCTCGGCGCCGTAGGGCTATGCTGTCTTGATGAATCACGATGAGCCATGCCATACGACGCTCCTTTACCTTCACCTTCTTCAGTTTGATGGGGAGCGACGATGTGAGCTGGGCTCGCAGCGCATGACACGAGAGCGACAGGGGGCATAGACTACAATGTGGTGAAGAGGGAGTGCAACAGAGGGCACCAAAATCCATCATCGCTTGATTGAAAAGTGCTGGTGCTGATGCAGGAATAAGTTCCTGAGCTAAGGAGAAGAAGAGTCGCTCGCCTGCCGAGGAGTTGATAGGCGTATCAATGCCAAAATAACGTGCAAGAACACGATAGACATTGCCATCAACCACTGCCACACACTCACCAAAGGCAAAAGAGGCGATGGCGGCAGCAGTATAACGACCCACGCCCTTGAGAGATTGAAGGGCTTTGAATGAGGAAGGAAACTGTCCCATCTCTACAATCTGACGGGCGGCATGATGGAGGTTGCGTGCACGCGAATAATAGCCCAAGCCCTGCCACTGGAGCAACACTTCGTCTTCGTCGGCAGCAGCCAACTCCTCAACACTGGGGAAACGCTCCATGAGGCGATGCCAGTAGGACGTGCCTTGGTCGATGCGTGTCTGCTGAAGAACAACCTCACTCAGCCAGATAGCATAGGGATCGGTGGTCTCACGCCATGGAAGACACCTGCCATGTTCTGCAAACCATGAAAGGAGCGTGGCGGCAAAGGGATGGACACTATTCTTATCCTTCAACATCACTTACAATCTTTCTTATGGTTGACATAATGCATCACACAACTGGTCTTGAAACAAGCGACCCTCGCGCTCACTACTCAAGCCTTGGTTGATGATAGAGAAGCAAAGCACATGCCCGTTAGGTGCCGTGAGATAGCCTGCCAGACTGCTGATGGCAGTGAGTGTACCCGTCTTGGCTCTCACATTCCCGTTGGCAAAACCACCCTTCATCCTCGAACGCAACGTTCCATCCTCACCTGCCACGGGGAGCGAGGGTTGGAGATGTAGAAAGATGTTCGACTGCTTATAGGCATAACGAAGGAGCATCACCTCCTGCTCTGCCGTAACATAGTTATAAAGGGAAAGTCCGCTACCATCAGCAACACGACAATAGGATGAGGTGCCACCGCAACGCTTGATGAGTTGACGTATCGCTCGCCGTGCCATCTCTGCTGTCGCCGGACGATGCCCATTGCTGAGTGCAAGATGATAGAACATCGATTCAGCAAAGAGATTATCGCTCTGCTTCATCATGCGCATAAGCACTTGATCGATGGAGTGGAAACGGGTGCAGAGGGGGAAGGTCTCACAGGGTGTGACACCCTCTTCTTCCGTAGCCTCAACAGTGATACCCGCCTGCTGTAATTCATCGATAAAACGCTTAACAAACACATCCCTTCGCGAGATTAAGAGTGGGGAGAGTATGGGGTTATCATCGTCCCAACACCATCCCTCGCCCAAGCGCAAGGTGTCCTTCATGCTCTTATCGGCGACAATAGCTCCGCGAATAGTATCGATGCCCATGTTTTTCACACTCTCTACAAAGGCACGCATATCATCAATATTGAAGAGTGGATCGAAACCTCCTATACAATAGAGATGGCCCGTAAGCGTGGCATCAGTCACCTCGCCGTCATAACGCAAATCGGTGGAAAACCGATAGGAGCCTCCAAGACGTTCGATGGCAGCCACAGCTGTGAAGAGTTTCATTGTCGAAGCCGGACGCATGAGCTGGCGCTCACCCCGCCGAAAAATCACGCTGTCGGCTGTAAGGTCATAGACCATCAGTCCTAATTGCGAACGTTCGAACATTCCGCTCTCCATCAACCCATCTAAGCGTTGCTGGACACAAACAGGCCATGGGACGGCTGGCAACAGACTGTCGGTGGGTGCAGATAAAGAATCTTCCTGACCATAAGTGACGATGGAAAGGAAGAGTATGAGGCACAGCACAAGGCGGCGAGGAATAACAATATCGGTCATCATAATAACTTTAGCACCCAAAGTTAATGAAAAAAATCGATTATTCAAAAAAAAATAAGGATATATGGAAGAAAACAACTACATTTGCACTCGTCTTTCATAATTATATTATGGTTTACAAATATGATTTCCTAATTATAGGTGCCGGAGTGGCCGGCATGAGTTACGCCTTGAAAGTGGCAAGAGCGCACAAAGGCAAGGTGTGTATTATATGCAAGACATCACTCGATGAAGCTAACACATCATTTGCACAAGGTGGAGTGGCCTCAGTAACCAATCTCAAACTGGACAACTTTGAAAAACACATCGAGGACACAATGATTGCCGGTGACTATATCAGTGACCGAAACGCAGTGGAACAGGTGGTGAGAAAAGCTCCAGAACAGATAAAAGAGTTGGTGGAATGGGGAGTGAACTTCGACAGAAAGGAGAATGGTGAGTTTGACCTGCACAGAGAGGGAGGACACTCAGAGTTCAGAATACTGCATCATGCCGATGATACGGGAGCCGAGATACAGCGAGGACTGATGGAAGCTGTAAGAAACACCCCCAATATCACTATCAAGGAGAATCATTTTGCGGTGGAGATCATCACCCAGCATCACCTCGGCGCAAGGGTAACGCGACGCACCCCCTATATCCATTGCTATGGAGCCTACATCCTCAACCCCGACACCCAAAAGGTGGACACTTACCTCAGTAAGGTTACACTGATGTGTACAGGAGGATGTGGCGCTGTCTATCAGTCAACGACCAACCCCGTGATTGCCACCGGTGATGGCGAAGCAATGGTGTATAGAGCCAAAGGAACAGTGGCCGACATGGAGTTTGTACAGTTTCACCCCACAGCACTCTATCACCCAGGAGAAACTCATCCCGCCTTCCTCATCACGGAGGCGATGAGAGGATATGGTGGAATCCTAAGACTGCCCAACGGTGAGTCATTCATGGAGAAATATGACGAACGACTCTCTCTCGCTCCGCGTGACATCGTGGCTCGCGCCATCGACAAGGAGATGAAGATACATGGCATCGACCATGTGTGCCTCGATGTGACACATAAAAATGCAGAGGAGACGAAACGACATTTCCCCAATATCTATCTGAAATGCAAATCCATTGGCATCGACATCACCACAGACTATATCCCTGTGCGTCCTGCAGCCCACTATATGTGCGGTGGTATCAAGGTTGACCTCAACGGACAATCGAGCATCGAACGTCTTTATGCCATAGGTGAATGTGCCTGCACCGGACTGCATGGCGGCAACCGCTTGGCCAGCAACTCCCTCATCGAGGCTGTTGTCTATGCCGACTCCGCTGCCAAGCACTCACTGGCACACATCGATGAGTATGACTTCAACGAGAAGGTGCCTGAATGGAATGACGAGGGAACGATGACCAACGAGGAGAAGGTGCTCATCACTCAGAGCGTGAAGGAGGTAGGACAGATTATGTCAAACTATGTAGGTATCGTGCGCTCTGATTTAAGA
Organism: Prevotella sp.; assembly: GCA_018385335.1. GTDB lineage: Bacteria > Bacteroidota > Bacteroidia > Bacteroidales > Bacteroidaceae > Prevotella. Next base: position 20,012 of record JAHAZN010000068.1, on the reverse strand, counting down.
CTACACAGGGCATGGGACCGACTTGATATGCTCTACGAGGAAACAGAGAACCTCTTTAAACGAGTGAAAGCCAGTCGAGATATCTGCGAACTGAGAAACATGATCAACGTGGGATACCTCATCACCAGATGGGCCATAGAACGCAAGGAATGTAGAGGACTCCACTTCACTACCGACTATCCTCTGCATGCCTATGATAAGAAAGATTAAGCCCTCATAAGGTGCGCTCATAAGGCATTTTTCGACCTCTTTGAAAGAAAATCTCAAAAAAAGTGAGAAAATATTTGGTCATATGTCAAAAAACGACTACCTTTGCACCCGCAATTAAGAAACACATCGTTGAATAGTTTCAGAAACAATTGGGGTATGGTGTAATGGTAACACTGCAGATTCTGGTCCTGCCTTTCCTGGTTCGAGTCCGGGTACCCCAACAGAACTGAGGGGATGAGTGTTAAGACTCATCCCCTCTTTATCTTATTTAAAAATCATCTCAATACCCACCTTCTTCAGGACATCACCCATGGATAATGAAGCAAAATGGAATGAGCATTACCAAGAACTCAAGGAACATGTGAAGCGCACCGGACACTTCCCCGATAAGCATACCAGACTCAACAACTGGGTGAAATATCAGCGCAAACGCATCAAGGAGGGTCGCATGACCGAGGAACAAAAGCAGCTCTTCGAACAACTCGCCAACACGCGTTCGCATGAACACACTGGAGGAAGAAGAAAAAAGAGCAACAGCGGAAAAACAGAGGAAAGAGGTCTCTTCGACTAATTTTTCTGTAAAAAAGCGTTTGAAATCTCAAAAAAAAGTACTACCTTTGCACCGCATTTCGCTGATGATGCTTTGATTAGTCATCTTATCAGTAAAAAACACCTTTGGAGAGGTGCTCGAGTGGTTGAAGAGGCACGCCTGGAAAGCGTGTAACCGGCAAAACCGGTTCGCAGGTTCGAATCCTGTTCTCTCCGCTTTTAATAATAAAGGAGACCTTTTAGGTTTCCTTTTTTTATATCCGCCAGGACTATATCAAGACATCTTGAACACCTTACTGGAAGGATATGGGCGCATGAGTATTGAAGCTACATAAACGAAACAGAGAGTAACGATGAACAACGAGCATACAGAAAGTGTGTTTAGGCAGCCACTCTGGGTAGGACTTTTTGCCTTTACGGCTGCAGTGTTGTGGGGATGGGCCTATCCCCTAATCAAGTTGGGCATGGAGGAGTTTGCCATCACTACAGAGATGACAGGAGCAAAGATTCTTTTTGCCGGCCTGCGCTTCCTTGCCGCCGGACTCATCATCCTCAGCATAGCTCTGTGTACCCGCCGACGACTGGCGGTATCGGCACCCAGCAACTGGTGGTTCATCCTTCTCTTCTCGCTACTCAACACCACCTTCCACTATGCCTTCTTCTATTTTGGTCTATCACATAGCGAAGGGGCACGTGCTGCCATCCTCAATTCTCTTAGCGTGTTTACCGTGGTGATCCTCGCCTGTCTCTTCTTTAAGAGCGACACCTTCACATCACGCAAACTATGGGGATGTGCGATTGGCTTTGCCGGTATCCTCGCACTCAATCTCGGAGGAGCGGAGAGCGGACATTTCACCTTTCTTGGCGATGGGATGATTATCCTCAATGCACTCTGCTCTGCCTTTGCTTCACTGATGACACGTGGTATGAGCAGGCGTGTTGATGTGTTCGTGGGCACTGGCTACAGCCTGGCTATAGGAGGGGCATTATTAGTGTTGCCGGCACTCGTCATGGGGGCTTCATTGCCCAAGGTCACCCCGTGGGGAATGGCGATTCTACTCATGCTGATAGCCATCTCTACCATCGGATTCACACTCTACAACCGACTGATCGTATGCAACCCCATAGGACGTGTGGCCATCTATAATTCTCTCATCCCCGTAACAGGCGCCGTCACCTCGTGTCTCTGCCTCGGTGAAACCTTCTATTGGAAATATGTCATTGCCGGCGCACTCGCAGCCACAGGCATATACCTTATTAACAAAGGTAAGGGATGATAGACAATAACTACGCTTGGTCTAATGACTTTTAGAATAGTTTTTTAGACTTTTAAAACACTCCCCGAGTGGATAACATCTAAAAATGTTTCATTAAAACTAATTTTTTTAAATTGGTTTTTCCTATTTTCAAAGAAAGCTATATCTTTGCATTTACTATCTATTGAGAAAAGTGAAAACAGTACTACTCATCGGTCGGGCATGTCGATTCTCGCCTCATAGCGAGGCGAAGGACGAGGCGATTCTTCGTGAGGTGGGTCGTCAACTCTCTGAGAAGGGATGGCAGACAATAATCATCAACGAAGAAGAAGTGTGGCCCACCTCTCTGCATATAGACTTATGTCTTTCTATGGGCCGACTTCCCTCAACTCTCCATAGACTCGCCCAGTGGCAGGCTGAAGGTATGAGGGTTATCAACAATCCACAGGGGGTGGAGCTCTGCTGCCATCGCCTCCGTCTCTTCAACCTACTTGAGAGACAGGAAGTAAGTGTGCCCCCTGCGAAAGGCGATGACGGATACTGGCTGAAGCGCGGCGACGGCGTGGCAGAGACTTGCAACGATGTGGTGTTTGCTGCCAATGAGAAGGAAATGCTGATACAACAGCAGAGTATGAGACAACGGGGCATCAACAAGATTTATGTCTGCGCCCACCTAAAAGGCGACCTACTGAAATTCTATGGTGTAGAGCACGCCCACTTCTTCTCCTACTTCTACCCTGGCGATGATGGTCAGTGGAAGTTTGATGATGAGAAACGCAATGGGGTGCCACAGCATTATGCGTTCAACATAGAACAACTGAAAGCGTTGGCACACAGAGCGGCTGAGCTCACTGGAATTGACGTGTATGGCGGCGACTGTATCGTAGATGAGAAAGGACAAATCAGTCTTATCGACTTCAACGACTGGCCCAGCTTCTCCCGCTGTAGAGAAGAAGCTGCCAAGGCCATTGCCGAGATGTTAGACAACTGAAAAAAAGAATAGTTAACATGACCAAAGGATATATCTTTGACTACGGCGGAACGCTCGACACGGGCGGATGCCATTGGGGACGACTGATAGGCCACGCTTATGAGCAGTGCGGAGTGGGCATCGACAATCAACTCTTTAGAGAGGCTTATGTCTATGCTGAGCGCGAACTGGCCAAACAGCCTATCATACAACCTCATTATTCCTTTCGTCAGACCCTTGCCACCAAATTGCAGATAGAATTGGAGTATATCCACCGCTGCCATCCCGAACTGCATGTTAAAGACAAGCACGAGGCACTGCTCAACACTCTCTATGCTACAACCCAGAAGGAGACAGCTCGGAGCAAAAGGGTGTTGGAACAGCTGAAAGTCAACTACCCATTAGTATTGGTAAGCAATTTCTATGGCAACATCCACACCGTGCTCAGAGAATACGGTATGGACCATCTCTTCGACAATGTGATAGAGTCGGCAGTGGTGGGTGTGAGAAAACCAGATGCCCGCATCTTCACCCTCGGCGTTGACGCCTTAGCTCTTCAGCCACACGAAGTGGTGGTGGTTGGCGACAGCTACGACAAAGATATCGTGGCTGCCAAGAATGCTGGCTGCCAAACGGTATGGATAAAAGGTGAGGGATGGACAGACGAGGAGATCGACGCTCAAGCGGCTGACCACGTGATTACCTCTATAGAACAGGTGATAGAACTGAACTGCTAATATATGAGGGGCGCCCCATAAAAAAAACAGAAATAACTCGATTTGACATATATATAATAACGAATGACATAACAACTATGAAACAAACAAATGTAAAACCGGCAGACGGTAAATTGGGTATTATGGTTGTGGGCTGCGGTGCTGTAGCTACAACATTTATGACTGGTGTATTGATGACTCGCCGCGGACTTGCAAAGCCCGTAGGTTCAATGACCCAGTATGACAAGATTCGTATCGGACGTGGTGAAGAGAAGCAATATCTTCACTATGCAGACATTGTCCCCATGGCCAAACTCGATGATATCGTCTTCGGCTGCTGGGACGTCTATCCACAGAATGCCTACCAGGCAGCTATGTATGCCGAAGTGCTCAAGGAGAAGGATATCAATCCCGTGAAAGATGAGTTGGAGGCTATCAAACCTTTGAAAGCTGCCTTTGACCGCAACTACGCCAAACGTCTTGATGGCGACAACGTAAAAGATTGCAAAACTCGTTGGGAGATGGTAGAGGCTCTGCGTAAGGACATCCGCGAGTTTAAGGAGAATAACGGATGTGCACGTATCGTAGTATTATGGGCTGCTTCCACAGAGATCTATGTACCTGTCTGCGAGAAGATTCACTATCATCTTGCTGATCTCGAAGCTGCCATGAAGGCTGACGACAGAGAGCATATCGCTCCCTCTATGTGCTATGCCTATGCCGCACTCACCGAAGGTGCGCCTTTCATCATGGGTGCGCCCAACACCACCGTTGACATCCCTGCCATGTGGGAACTGGCAGAGAAGACTCAGATGCCTATCGCAGGTAAGGACTTCAAGACCGGTCAGACGCTCGTCAAGAGCGGTTTCGCTCCAATCATTGGCACTCGTTGCCTTGGACTCAACGGATGGTTCTCTACCAATATCCTCGGTAACCGTGACGGACTGGTACTCGACGAGCCAGCCAACTTCCACACTAAGGAGGTGAGCAAGCTCTCTACTCTTGAGACCATTCTCAAGCCCGATGTGCAGCCCGATCTCTACGGACACGGCAACGATGAGGACACACAGTATTATCATAAGGTGCGTATCAACTACTATCCTCCACGCAACGACAACAAAGAGGGATGGGACAACATCGATATCTTCGGATGGATGGGCTACCCCATGCAGATTAAGATCAATTTCCTCTGTAGAGACTCTATCCTCGCTGCCCCTCTCTGTCTTGACCTCTGCTTGCTGAGCGACCTCGCAGCACGTGCAGGACGTTATGGCACACAGCGTTTCCTCAGTTTCTTCCTCAAGGCTCCTATGCACGACTACACACAGGGTGAGGAGGCTGTCAACCATCTCTATCAGCAGTACACCATGCTGAAAAATGCCATCAGAGAGATGGGTGGATATGAGGCTGACGAAGAAATTGACTAATAGATTGACTAATAGAAAGCACGCTGTGCTTCATTCTCTTTTATATTGAAAACATGAGTAAGAAGAAACAAGTATTACAACCGCTCTCCTCTCTGCTGACCATAGCAAGGGAACAACTGTTTCTTCTTCTCATGTTTTTATTCTTGTTACCATCAGCCACACATGCCCAGCTCACGGGCTATGTAATTGATGCTGAGACGGGCGACAGCATCCCTTTTGCCAGCGTTATCTATAAGGGACACAAGGTGGCGGTAGCCTCCACCATAGAGGGCCATTTCTCCATCCCTCGCCACAACGGATGGCCTCTCACCTTCAGTGCGGTGGGCTATGTATCACAGACCGTCAACGTGAGCGAGAAGACCAAGAGCAGATTCAATATCCGTCTGCGTCCTGATACCAAGACGCTCAAGGAGGTGACGGTAAAAGCTAAAAGACAACGCTATAGCAGGAAGAACAACCCTGCTGTTGAACTCATGAAAAAGGTGGTGGCTCACAAGAAACTGACCAACCTAAACAACCGCGACTATTATCAATATAACAAATATCAAAAGATTACCCTTGCCTTCAACGACATCACCCCCGAGAAACTCGAGACTCCCAAACTCAAGAAGATGCCGTGGGTGAAGGACCAGGTGGAGCGATGTGAATATAACAACAAACTCATCCTCCCTATCTCTGTCGATGAGACACTGACCCAAAAAATCTATCGCAAGAGTCCTCATGATGAGAAGAGCATCATCAAAGGACAGAATACTACCGGTATCAACGACCTCCTTCAGACGGGTGATATCCTCACCACCACCCTCAAGGACGTATTCACCGATGTCAATATCTACGATGATCAGGTGCGACTCCTCCAATACCCTTTCACCTCGCCCATCGGCAAGGATGCTATCAGCTTCTACCGTTTCTATATCGAAGATACTGTCTATGTTGACCGGGACAAGTGTTTTCACCTTCATTTCCTGCCCAACAACCAGCAGGACTTCGGCTTCCGTGGAGATATCTATATCTTGGCCGACAGCAGCTATCAGGTGAAGCGGTGCGAGCTCACCATCCCCAAGCGGAGCGATGTGAACTTTGTAGAGAACCTGCGCGTCATTCAGGAGTTCACCTGCCTGTCCGACAGCACATGGGTGCTTACCACCGACGATATGATAGCAGAACTCAAGATTGCGAGTTTCATCCAGAAGGCTATCGTCATCCGAACGACACGTCTCTCCGACTATGCCTTCGACCCATTGCCCCGACAACTCTTCAAAGGTAAAGCCCGCGAGGTGAAAGAGGCTGACGCGATGATGAGAGGTGACGATTTCTGGGCTCAATACCGACAGGTGAACCTCACAAAGAGTGAGAGTCGCATGGATGCTTTCGTACGTAACCTCGAGCAGATAAAAGGTTTTAAATATATCATCTTTGGCGCACGTGCCTTCATCGAGAACTTTGTTGAGACTGGTCATCCCAGCAAGGTAGATATCGGTCCTATCAACACAATGTTTACAAGCAACTTCGTTGATGGCTTACGCACACGTATCAGTGCGCAGACCACTGCCAACCTCAACAAACACCTGTTCTTCAGCGGCTATTATGCCCATGGATGGGGAAGTAAACGCGAGTACTATCGCGGAGATGTCATCTACTCATTCAACAAAAAGGAGTATCTGCCGAGGGAGTTCCCCAAACGTACACTCACCTTCTCCTCTACCTATGATGTCTGTTCTCCATCCGATAAGTTTATGCACACTGACAAGGATAATGTCTTCACCTCGCTCAAATGGGCTAAGGTCGATAAGATGATGTTCTATAACCGTCAGGAGCTCACCTTCGAACGCGAGGAAGACTGGGGATTCAAAACCACCCTCCAACTGAAGACTGAGGAGAACGAGGCCTGCGGACAACTCTTTTTCACCCCACTCAACAGAGTGGCTGATGCCAGCACTGCTCCATCCGGAGTGGCGTCGGCTCCCTCTTCTATCAACTTCCGCACTACTGAGTTGCGTGCCGAACTGCGTTTTGCACCTGGTGAGACCTTTATCAACACCAAGCAACGCCGGTTGAAAATCAATCTCGATGCGCCCGTCTTCACCATCAGTCACACCCTTGGCATGAAAGATGTGCTCGGAGGTGAATATAGTTACAACTACACCGAAGCGAGTATCTATAAGCGTTTCTGGATGAAATCGTGGGGAAAAATCGACTGTTACGTGCGTGGTGGCATACAGTGGGAGAAGGTGCCCTTCCCGTTGCTGTGCATGCCAGCCACCAACCTCTCCTATATCATACAGGACCAGACCTTCCAACTCATCAACAACATGGAGTTTCTCAACGATCGTTTTGTGTCCTGTGACGTGGGATGGGACTTCAACGGAAAAATCTTCAACCGTATTCCTCTCATCAAGAAACTCAAGTGGAGGGAATACATAGGTGTGAAATGTCTATGGGGTGTACTCTCAGATAAGAACAACCCCTATCTCGCTCAAAACGATGGTTCTCCATTACTTATGGTTTTTCCAGAGGGTTCTTATATCATGGATAAGAAAGAGCCTTATGTCGAACTCGCCATGGGCATCCACAACATCTTTAAGATTGTGCACATCGAGTATGCCCGTCGCCTCAACTACCTCTCGCTGCCCACAGCACACAAACAGGGCATCCGTTTTATGATACGCATGACCTTCTGATTGCTTGCAGCCACTTCTTCAAAAAAGCGCTACATTTGGCGCTACATCAAAGGAGAGAGCAGTCGTGTGATGCTCTCCCACAAACGCACATGGAAGGGATGGGATGTTAAGTTTAGTGGCGACGACTGTGCTTCATCACGGAGGAAGATCGACTTGAAACGCAACGTCGTTGGACGGTCGTAGAAGAAGACGTTGGCTTCAAAATTATCTTCGAAACTACGGAAGTCAACGTTAGTAGAACCGCATGAGCAGAGACTGTCATCGGTGAGCAACAGCTTGCTGTGAATAAATCCTCCTTCATAGAGAAAGACCTTAGCCCCCATCTCTACCATCTCCCTAAGATAGGAACGTCCGGCCCACTGCACCCAATGCGAATCGGCCTTTCTCGGAACGATGATACGCACATCAACGCCACCCATGATGGCTGTCTTCAACGCAAGGACTATTGGTTCTGGAGGCAGGAAATAGGGTGTTTCGATATAGAGATAATGACGGGCGGAAAGAATGATACGCAGGAAGCCCTGCATTATCTCAGGAACGGCGGTAGCAGGACTGGCGGTGACAATCTGCGCCACACACTCGTTGACTATCGTCGGAGAGAGGGGAGGATAATAACTCGTGTTGGAGATAAGTGTGCGATCGACAAAATACCAATCAACAAGGAATGTACGCTGCAGTCCATAGACCGCTCCACCGGTCACCTTCACCATGGTATCTCTCCATGGGTGTTGCCCATCACCCTTGACATAGCGCAGGGCAATGTTCATTCCCCCGATATACCCTACCCTACCATCGATAACGATAAGTTTCTTGTGATTGCGATAGTTGGCCTTACGGGTGAAGAGTGGGAAACGCACGGGGAGGAAGGGATTGACCTCAATACCTGCCTCACGCATCCGTTCAAAAAAAGAATGGCTGACATGCCAGCACCCCACATCATCATAGATAAGACGCACCTCCACACCCTCGCGTGCCTTGGCGATAAGGGCATCAGCAACGAGACGTCCGAGGGCATCGTCGCTGAAGATATAGAGGTCGAGATGAATATGATGTTGTGCTTGGTGGACAGTGCGGAGCAGATCGGTGAAGAAGGAGTAACCATCGGTGAAGATTTCCGTCTCGTTATGAGCAAAAGGAAGCACCATATTCTGCTGCGCAAAGAGCTGCACTACCTGTCGGTGTTCATCGGGCACATGGAGGTCGTGCTGCTCAACAAACTCGAGCATGGAGCGCTTGGTGAGCTGGTCAATACTTCTCTGACTCACGAGTCGCTCCTTCCGTGTATTCACCCCAAGGAAGAGATAGAGCACCACACCTGCTATCGGCACAAAATAGATAACCATCACCCAGGCCATGGTCTTTGAGGGTTGTCGATTATCCATCAGCACATGTAGGATAGCACCGACAACCATTATCTCATAGAGAATGACTCCGAGTAGATGAAGGGTTTGCATAAGCAGTGAGCTTAGTAATCATTTAAAATGGGCCAGCTTGTGTGTCTGTAACGAGAGTCTCCACTGTGGATGTTGGGAGATGAAACTTATACACTCCTCTGTAAGGCGGCTATTCTGCTGCTCATCCCCCGTGTCACAGGGTTGCAGACAATAGTTATCGGCTCGTACACCATAGGTCTCCACAGGATGCTGTCCGTCAAAGAGAACTTTCAGCTCGTTACACTCCGCCACCTTTATATCACCTCCCGCGACAAAGGGTTTGGGCGAGACTGTGAGCCAGTCGATACCTGGTGGTGGGAGCTTGGTGCCATTGCTTTCCATCGCCACCTCTCTCCCCGCTCGATGGAGCTTCTCCACCAAGTCGGCATCCACCTGTAGTGTGGGCTCTCCTCCTGTGAGGATAACCATCGTGGCAGGCCATTCCTTCACCCTGCTGACAATCTCGTCGTTGGTCATCTCGGTGAATGATGTGAAACTGGTATCACAGAATGGGCATCTCAGGTTACATCCCGAGAAGCGCACAAAGACTGCCGGACGTCCTGTGTTGACACCTTCTCCCTGAAGTGAGTAAAAGATGTCATTCACTCTTTTCTTCGCCTGACTATTCATCTTCTTCATAGATAGCTATATTGCCAGTACTCTCCTGCACCATGGCTTTATAACACTGTGGCACCTGCTCCGTACACCAGCGTGCGATATTCTCTGCCGTGGGATTGAAAGGCAGTCGTTCGTTGAGGTTGGCATGGTCGAGTTCCCGGCATATACGTTGTTTTATCTCCGTAAAATCTACCACCATCCCATTGCTGTTAAGGGTCTTCGACTTGCAATAAATGGTGATTATCCAGTTATGACCATGCAGACAGGTACACTTGCTGTCATAGTCGAGTGTCAACTGATGACAGGCTGAGATTTCTAATGTTTTCTGAACATAATACATATCTGACTTCTGTTTTTTCTATCGTGAATCGTCTTACTATTATTCTCTCATTGTCTCTCACCTTCCGAGTCGTTTGGCGAGGGTGTCATGTATGAGTTTGGTGTCTCTAAACTCCTCCATGAGTTGTTTGATGCGCTGCATGTCGCCTCCCACCTCCTTGAGCTGCTGCTGTATTTGCCTCAGTCTGTCAGATGTGATGGCTAATCGGAAGTCGAGGATGAGATGGGTGACACGCTGACGCAGGTTCTCCATAGTGTCGGTTGGTTCAAGTCGCTTGCTCAGTCGATAAGGAAGGATAGCCAGCTGGTTAGCCAACTTACTGATACGCACATCGGGGTGATGAACGAAATAAGCTTCTGCACAAAACCCTTCCTCGCTACTCTTCTCTACAGCCTCATCAAGAATCTGTGTATATATCTCCTGTGGCAGCTGCAGGTCATCTTGTTCCAAGTCGTATTGGATATATTGGGCGACATTGAGACTCACCATGCTACCATCCTCTGCTTCTATCTGGTCGAAGATAATCCGCTCACCCTCTCTCACCACACACTGAACAAGCATACGGGCGATTTGCTCAAGTCTATTCTCCTGATTGGTGTTCAGCCCTGAAGCGATGGTCGCATGCGTCGTCAGCACCGGAGCCTGCTGCTCTGTTCTATTCACCTGCGCATGTTTATCGTGAATCATCCTGTTCATCGAGTTGATGAGCGTCTCTTCACTCATGCCCAACTGTTGTGAGCACTGTCGCAGATAGGTATCACGTGTTATCTGATTAGGAATCTCCGACACGCTCTTCACGATACCGCTGATTGCCTCCGACCTTTTCACGGGGTCGGTCACTCCCTTCAGCGTCAACTCGGTTTTGAAGTCGATAAAGTCACGTTGATGGGTAGTGATATACTCCTTGAGCTCTTCTGAGGAGTGGTGCTTGGCAAAACTGTCGGGGTCATCACCATCAGGCAGCAGCACCACCTTGACGTTCATTCCCTCGGCAAGCAGCATATCAGTGCCTCGCATAGCGGCATGTATGCCAGCCTCATCACCATCGTAAAGCAGCACGATATTCTGTGTGAAGCGTCTGAGGAGTTTTATCTGATGCACGCTGAGTGCTGTACCAGAGTTGGCCACCACATTCTCTATGCCACACTGGTGCATGGCTATCACATCGGTATATCCCTCTACCATAAACACAGAATCTTCCTTACTGATACTGCGCTTGGCCTGAAACAGACCATAGAGCTGGTGGTCTTTATGGTAGATATCCGACTCGGGCGAGTTGACATATTTCTGTTGCACGCCCTTGGTCCTTGAATCGAGCAGTCGCCCTCCGAAGGCGCATATCCTTCCACTGATGTTAAACCACGGGAAGATGACACGTCCTGCATACCTGTCAACAAGTTCTCCACTGTCGCGCCTATAGCACAGTCCTGTCTTCACCAGAAACTTGTCGCTATATCCTGCAGCGAGGGCTGCTGCACTCATCGACGTACGGTTAGCGAGGGCATATCCCAACTGAAACTTCTCAATAATATCGTCTCTCACTCCTCGGCTTCGGAAATACTGTTTTCCTATAGCCACTCCGTCGGGATGGTCATGAATCAGCTGATGGAAATAGTTTTTAGCCCACTCATTGACAATAAACATCGACTCTCTCTCTCCTTGCTGCTTGCGTTCCTCCTCGGAGAGTTCCTTCTCCTTCACCTCAATATGATATTTGTTGGCTAACCAGCGCAGGGCGTCGGGATAAGAGAACTGCTCATGCTCCATAAGGAAATTGACGGCATTGCCACCCTTGCCACAGGCAAAGCAGTGACAGATGCCTTTTGAGGGAGAGACGATAAACGAGGGAGTCTTGTCATCATGAAAGGGGCACAGTCCCTTGTAGTTGACACCTGCTTTTCTAAGAGTAACAAACTCGCCAACCACATCAACGATGTTGGTGGCCTCCATAATCTTATCTATCGTCGCTCTGTCAATCATCAGCCTCTCGATGTCTTGTTACTTGCTCTATGAGATGTTTATTTCAGATATTTCTTCAGCGTCGATTCAGTCTTCTTCAATCCTTTCTTCACACTCTGTGCATTGTTGAGCGCACCGAGCTTCGAGGTATGGGTGTGGTCGCGTTTATAGTATTTCTGTGCCTTCTCCTTCGACCCGCATTTCTTATCGAGGAAGTCGGCGGTGATATTGTGTACATCAACAAAGTCAACACCTTCTTTTTCCGCCACCTCACGATACCATTTACCATAGGTGTTATTGCGGCGCTCTATCTTGCCATCTTTCCACTCGTTGCGTGGAGTGAGAGAGAGGATGATGGGTGTTGCACCCTTCTCACGCACATCATGGATAAACTTTCTGAGATACCACCCAAAGGTATAGACGAGTTCATAGTTACCACTCTTCTCCATGCGGTAAACACGTGTGGAGTCGCTGGTGCCGGGGATGGTGCCACGCATTCTGTCTTTGTCAATAGGACCAATATCATTGTGTCCGAACTGCAGCAGCACGTAGTCGCCGGGTTGCAGACTGTTATACACCTGGTCCCATCGTCCTTCGTTGAGGAACGTACGGGTGGAGCGACCTGCCTTTGCACAGTTGGCAATAGTAATCTTCTTCTCATTGAATATTGATGAAGCCACAGCTCCCCAACCCCACATACTGTCGTCATCACGGTCCTCATTCTTTACGGTTGAGTCGCCGGTGATAAACACCACCGGTTTTCCCTTCTCACGCTTCACGGGCACTGTGACCAGCGCGATATTGCGCATCATCGCTTTCAGGGGTGCGAGCTGAGGGTCGTCGTTCAGAGCTATTCCCTCGGCAGCCGACCGTGCATTGAGTTGCGCGCCAAACTTACTGGTATGGATATGGTCCTTATAGAAGTGATATGACTCCTTCCAGCGGCCAAAGGCATCGAGCTTGGCTCCCGATATCTCATTGAGGTCAACATAGGGCACTCTCTGCTCTTTCGCCACCTCTTCGAGCCATTTACCATGAGGCTTACGCACTATCTTTCCCGCCTCATCATAGGCATCACGTGGGGTGAGCGACATCAGGATGGGATGAGCACCTGCCGCACGACATTCGGCAATATATTTACGCATATAGCCGCCATAGGTATAGACGGTCTCCTTCACACCCGTCTCTTTGATAGTCACCTCGAGCGAATCGTTGCCCGTACCCTTGATAACGGCACGCGCCCTTCCCTCATCAAAGGGACCATTATCATTGTGTCCGATAGAGATAATCACCCAGTCGCCAGGGCGCAAAGCCTTACGAATATCTGGCCATAGCTTATTATAGAATGTGCGGGTACTCATCCCTCCAAGGGCTTGGTTCTCCACACTTATCCTTCCCTCATCAAAATACTCATGGGCAAAATATCCCCACCCCCACTGGCCATTGTTCCCATTACCCAGCGTTCCGTTGCGCATGGTTGAGTTGCCTATGAGAAAGAGTACCGGATTGTTGGCCTTGCGTGTAGAGCCGGGAGCAGGGCGCGCCATCAGTGCCTTCCCTATACTGTCGGGCGTGTTGTCAATCACCCCATTTACATCGGCAATAGGGGCCGGTGTCTGAGCGTTGACTGTCAGCCAACAGCCCATCATTGCGATAGCAGATAGTAGTTGTTTCATTAGTTCTTGAATCGTTAGAATGGTTTTACTCGGCAAAATTACTCTAAATGAGTGAAATTAGCAAACGCATTGGTGGTAAATAAGTGAAAATTATTGTATATTTGCAGCTGATTACTAATATCACACATATACTAACACTACTGAAATGATGATAAAAAAGTTTTTTCTACTTACAGCGATCGCATTACTCCCTACCATAAAGGTCATTGGTGAGGGACGTGAAGTGATCAATTTCAATTTCGACTGGACATTCAATGATTCGCTCAAGGTGAATCTCCCTCACGACTTCCAGATAGGCCAACCTTGGGTGGCTCCTGATGCCAACGAGCGGGCGGACAACAGCGACCTGGCTGCCAACGTCAAGAGCAGGTTGAGTGCACGAGGATTCAAGGAGATGGGTAAGGGTGTCTATGAGAAAGTGTTCACCCCCGACAACGCTTGGCGTGGCAAGCGTGTATTGCTCGATTTTGAAGGCATCATGCTCGTGGGCGACGTGTGGCTCAATGGCAAACACATCGGTGGCACCGACTATGGTTACCTTGGCTTCGACTGCGACATCAGCCGTCAGCTCATCTATGGCAAGGAGAACACCATCAAGGTAGTGGCTGACACGCGTAAGGAGAACAACTCCAGATGGTACACGGGCGGCGGACTCTATCGTGATGTCCACCTCATCGTCACCGACCCTCAGCAACACTTCACCCGTCATCCTCTCTATATCACGACACCTGTGGTGAGCAAGCAGCAGGCAACGGTCATCGTGGATGCTGAGATGGCATGCTATCTCAAAGTGAACAAGCTGCACGTAGGGACGAAAATCAGCGACAATAGCGGAAGGGTGGTTTATGAGAAGAAGAAGACGATAGCCTTCAACCGCGGACAGAAAATCAATGAGCACCGCATCGACAGCATCACCCTCGCAGCGCCCCAGCTGTGGAGTCCCGATAGCCCTCATCTCTACCATGCTGAAGTAACGCTCTACAGAGAGGATGGCACCGTGGCTGACCGGGTGACAACGCGCTTTGGCGTGAGAAAGATAGAATACTCACCTGCCTTCGGACTGAAGGTCAATGGTGAGAAGGTGCTGCTCAAAGGTATCGCCAACCACCACACTCTGGGTGCCCTCGGCGCCGCTGCTTACCCAAGGGCGATAGAGAAACGTCTGCAACTGCTCAAAGACTTCGGATTCAATCATGTGCGCACCTCACACAACCCCTATTCGGAATCGTTCCTCGAACTCTGCGACAGTCTGGGATTCCTTGTTGTTGACGAGCTCTACGACAAATGGCTCACACAGTATGCTGGCGGACGGGTGGAATGGACCAACCTCTGGCAGCACGATGTACCTGAGTTTGTGAAGAGAGACAGAAATCATCCCTCTGTAGTGATGTGGAGCCTTGGCAACGAACTGCAGACCTACTGGTCGCTTCCCTTTGCCGACTGGGGTGTGACACCCTATCGCCTGCAAAACACGCTTCTTAAACGCTACGACAACACTCGCCCCGTGACAGTGGCAATGCACCCAAGAGGAAGGAACCAGATGACCGACTCCTTACCTGCACCTCTCGTGATGGAGACCGACATCGCGTCCTATAACTACCGTTACATGTATTTCCCTGGTGACAGCCGTCGCTTCCCTCATCTCATCTTCTATCAGAGCGAAGCTAACACGGCGATGATGGGTCCCAACTTCTATGAGATGGACCTCGACAAGGTGGTGGGACTGGCTTATTGGGGTATGATTGACTATCTCGGTGAGTCTAACGGATGGCCCGCCAAGGGATGGGCACAGGGCATCTTCGACATCTCTCTCGAACCCAAACCCATCGCATGGCTGCTACGGAGTATGTTCAAGCCCAACGAGCCTGTGGTACACATAGGAATTGTTGACAGCGATGATAACCTTGTGTGGAACGATGTGATGGTGGGCACTAAGAAGATGTCGCACCATTGGAATAGAAAGTCGGGATGTATGGTTGATCTCTATACCTACACGAATGCTGACGAGGTAGAACTCTTTGTCAATAAGCGTTCTGTGGGTAAGAAGACCAACAACCGCAGCAACCCCAAAGAGCGCAACAGAATAAAATGGAACAAGGTGGCTTATGAGGCTGGTGCCATTGAGGCTGTAGCTCGCACTGGAGGT
The DNA here is from genome assembly GCA_018385335.1 of Prevotella sp. GTDB lineage: Bacteria > Bacteroidota > Bacteroidia > Bacteroidales > Bacteroidaceae > Prevotella. The sequence continues at coordinate 4,031 of JAHAZN010000068.1, read as the reverse complement.
AAGGTGGTGGCACGCCACCGCATAGAGACGACAGGCGACACCAAGGTGCTGAAACTGGAAGCCGACAAGAGTTGTTGGAAGGCTGACGGCACCGACCTCATGCATGTAAGGGTAAGTGCTGTGGACGGCAAAGGTCGTCAGGTGCCTTCGGAACAGCGTCAACTCACCTTTGCGGTAGATGGAAAGGCTGAGATTGTGGGTGTCATCAACGGCGATATCACCTCTCCCGAACTCACCGTAGGCCACTCACGCCGTCTCTATCAGGGCACAGCAACAGTCATCCTGCGCGCACAGCGTGAGGCTGGCAACATCACACTCCATGTCAACGCACCTGGACTCAAAGAGAAGACACTGAGACTCTCAACCGTTGCGTCTCACTAAGCCCTGCCGGTGGGGTAAGTTGTATGCCTCTGACCAAGAATGAGGACTGCGGGAAGAATGCCGATGGCTCTATCAACTACGACTATTGCCAGTATTGCTTCAAGGATGGTCATTTCACCCAGGAGATGACCATGGACCAGATGATAAAGCACTGTGCGCAGTTTGTCGATGAGTTGAATAAGAACAGCGAACAGAAGATCACCCGTGAGGAATTTATCCAGAGAATGCATGGGTTCTTCCCCATGCTAAAGCGCTGGCGAAAGTAAGCTCTCCCTATGCCGTGGAGAAATATTGTATCATTATGTATATCATCAGGACGTAATCTATGAAACTACTCATCATCAATGGCAGTCCACGTGCTAAAGGACTTCTGTCTCAGATGCTCGACATCATGCAGCAAGAGGCAGAGTCGAATGGTGTGATGGTAGAAATTGTCAGGACAAACAACCTTAGCATCAAGCCTTGTGTGGGATGTATGGTTTGCCGCACCAAGAATCAATGTATGATGGCAGAGGACGACTCTCAGCGTGTACTGAGAATGATGCAAGAGGCTGATGCCGTCATCATGGCTGCCCCCTGTTATTGGGGCAATATTCCTGGGCAGATGAAACTGCTTTTCGACCGCATCGTTTATGGTATGATGCGCGACACCCCTCGTTTCCCCGAACCTTTGATGAAAGGGAAACGCTGTATTCTGCTCAGCACCTGCACCACCCCCTGGCCCTTCAATGTGCTCTTCCATCAGTCGGGTGGAGCCATCCGCGCAATGCGTGAGATATGCCATTATTCGGGCTTCGTCATCGTGAAGTGCATCGAGCGCGGAGGCACTCATCACCACCCCACCCTGACCGACAGTGACCGCAGGAAATGCCTCAAAGCGATTAAGCAACTTATTTGATATAGGGCAGCGGGTATAATGGAAAAAGATATAACACATTGTATATGATAACAAATAAGATAATAAAGAGTCTGTCATACGGAGTGATCACCATGGGAGTGATTCACATCATTGCCACATTCTCACCACTCATTGCAGACCAACTGGAACCTCTCAGCGAGAGTGGCAGATGGGCATTTACATATATGAGTCTGATGTGCGGAGCACTGCTGATTCTTGGAGGCTCTGTGGTCATCATGCTGGCTGATAAAGTGAAAGAACATCAGTTTCTTCGCTGCCCATACCTCTTCACTGTCTGGATGCTTGCAATAGATGGTGTATTGGCTGCTGTTATGATGCCACACAACCCATGCGCTTGGGTAATCATGGCATTGACAGTTGCGTTGTTATCTGGAATTGGAAAGAACAAAAAATGACTCTCTTATTTGAAAAACTATGACTTTATTTATCTATTAGAAATTTATGTCTTACCTTTGCATGCGAATTTAGAAACAAGTCATATTCATTCATTTATTATTCACTATGCAACACATCGTGATAAGCGAGAAACAGAAGCATATTGTTCGTCAACAGGCCAAAGACCTCTTCTTCATCACAGTCGGCATCCTCATCTATGCCGTTGGCTACACGGCCTTTATCCTCCCCGAGGAGGTGGTGATGGGTGGCGTAGCAGGTATCTCGGCCCTGCTCTTCTATGCTTTCTCCATCCCTCCAGCCATCTCTATGTGGCTCATCAACTTTCTCCTGCTGTTCATCGCCTTCAGGGCATTGAGCAGGCAGTTCACTGTTCGCACCGTCATCGGCGTGACCATCATGTCGCTCATCATCGGTCTGCTGCAGCCTTTCTTTGCTCATTATCCCATCATCACTCCCGGCGAAGACAAGTTTATGCACGTGCTCATTGGTGGTGCTATGGGTGGCGGCGGACTGGGTTTAGTGTTCAGTCATAGCGGTTCTACGGGTGGCACCGATATCATCATCGCCCTGCTCAACAAGCACACAAGGATGAGCTTCGGTCGCGCCATGCAGTTTATCGATATCAGCATCATCTCTTCTTCCTACCTGCTCTTCCACAGTATGGAGACCATCGTCTATGGTGTAGCCTTCACGCTCATAGCGAGTTTCGTGTGCGACTATGTCATCAACGGTACGCGTCAGACGGTGCAGTTTATCATCATCAGCAAACACTATGAGACCATTGCCGACCAGATAAACAAAGAGGTGCACCGCGGTGTGACCCTTATCAAGGGACAGGGCTGGTATTCTAAGGGCGAAGCCAACATCCTGATCGTTCTCGCCAGGAAATATGAGTCTCAGGATGTGTTCAACCTCATCAAACGCACCGACCCCGATGCACTCGTCTCGCAGTCGTTCTGCCAGGGTGTCTTTGGCGAAGGTTTCGATAAGATAAAGTAGGTTTCTGCTTTTCTCTGAGCGTTCTTTCCGCAGCACATGCTTGCTGCCCATCGTCGGAAATAAGGCTCCAAATGCTTGAAAATCCAAAGTTTTTAGCAGAAAAAGCTTAAAAAACTTGTAGGATTAAGAAAGTATGATTACTTTTGCATCCGCTATCTAAAAAAGGCAGTGCGGCCTATGCTGCATAGAGGGGCGTAGCCCAGTTGGTTTAGAGCGCTGCAGTCACATTGCAGAGGTCATCGGTTCGAGCCCGATCGTCCCTACCCCTTCAAAGAAAGAGCAATCACAATTTATATAACAAATAAAAGAAATGAAAAAAGGTATTCATCCCGAGAACTATCGTCCCGTCGTATTTAAGGATATGTCCAACGGCGATATGTTCCTTACTCGTTCTACCTGCAAGACTAATGACACGGTAGAATTTGAAGGCGAAACTTACCCCGTGGTAAAAATTGAAATCTCGAGCACTTCTCACCCATTCTACACTGGTAAGAACAAGCTCGTTGACACCGCTGGTCGCGTTGACAAGTTCATGAGCCGCTACGGTAAGGCCGCCAAGAAATAAGATAAAGGCCTCTTTAACGACATTCAGCGGTGCGTAAGGTAGTTGCATATACCTCTACGCACCGCTTTTTTTGTTGTCGGTGTGATTGCCGTCGCGAGAATCTAACCTATTACTTGTCCGGTAAGCATCTCAGTACCGTTTTCCGTTGATATTATATGGTACTGGGATTTTATATATTATCAACGATAGTAGAAAACATTATCAACAGCAGGTTGAGTGATACCATAGCGCTCTTCATATTCTGCAAGCCTCATCCCGAGATAACGCTCCAACTGTTCCTTCTCCATGTGTTTGCCAGAGGCCATACTAATAAATAGCACAGGATATTCAGTCCATTCCTTCTCTACATTATATATATAGGTATCACAGCCGTAGGGAAAGACAATGCCCAACCTGCACATGGCACAGGGTAGAGCGAAGAGGCACTTTGGGGAATGATACCTTTTTTTTACGAAATGACAAAGAAACAGGAAGGATATTTGCACAATTCTCTACAAAAAAAGCTGGACAGCCATCTCACGATGCCACAGCCCAGCTTATGTTTACTACTAACTACTGTTTCCTTTTAGCATTGAGCTTCTCAGCTCAAGCACTACAATCTTCTTACCTTTATTCTTTTTTTTTACCTTAACAGACAATCTCTGTCAATACCTATTATATATCTTTCTTAGAGCAACGCTCCTGTGAGTTTCATTATTATTCTCTCAAAATTTTCTCACTCTTTCTGATTGCAAAATTATACGGATTCTCACTATCTTGCTCTCCAACACG
>JAHAZN010000065.1 GCA_018385335.1 Prevotella sp. | reverse complement strand
TGATATTTATGCCCAAGAATTATGATTCTTTTGCACTTCTATTAAACCCAAATCGGCCATTAGACGATTATGCGCCAACAAAACTTTGGATTTCATCCTTCGTTTTCTCGCCATGGCAATGACTGAGTAAGCATATACCCCAAAAAGGGCTATTATTTCACCATCCAAACGTCAAGTGTGATGGTGCCGGGAACTCCGAATGAAGGTGAGCAGACGTAGATGGCATGGTTGAGCCAATCGTACTTACTATCTATGGGGGCCTCAAACCTTGGGGCAGCCTTGAAATAGAAAATGTCGTTGCCCTTGGCATCTTTTCCCGAATAAACGATACCTTGATTTCGTACATGGATGATCACCCCGTCATCGGTCTTGATGCTATAGATGGCTTCGAGTGTCGAATGTTTGCCGTCGTTACTGATGAGTTGATAATCAGCCCCGCCGTTGAGAATGGTACCATGTAACAGTGGTCCGTTAAAGGTGCCGCCAGTGATGGGTACCACCTGGCGTCTTCCTGTTGGAGTGTTTCCTACTGTATAGGTTTCGCCAAGGGTGACGTGAAGTTGCATCACATATTCCATTTGCGGTGTAGCAGCCTTTGGAGTGAAATCTTGTGCTGCTGATTTCAGGGTGAAGAATGAAAGTGTAACGATAAGTAATAAGGTCTTCATACGAACTTTTGGTTAGTTAAAAAACAGCCGCAAGCGATGGCATCGCCTGCGGCTGATATGAATAGGATGAGAAAGGGTTTAGGCGTTCTGAACGATCCAGTCGAAGATGCAGCTGCACACACCGAAGGCAAGAATACCTGCTGTGCAGAGTGCTAATGCCACTTTGGAATCGCAGTCGCTCTTGAAGGTGGGCAATGGATGTTCTGCATTTTTGATATACATCGCCTTGACGATGAGCAGATAGTAGTAGAGACTGGCCACCGTGTTGATGAGGGCAATGAATACAACGAAGTAAGCCCAGAATGATCCTTGCTCGGCGGCAGCCATGAACACAAAGAACTTGCTGAACATACCGGCAAAGGGAGGAATACCTGCCAAAGAGAACAAGGCCAAAGTCATGAGGAACGACAACTTGGGATTGGTGGTATAGAGTCCGTTATAGGCATCCATCTCCGTAGTGCCGCCGTTGTTGTTCTCCACCAAACTGATGACTGTGAACACCGCCATGTTGGCCACCACATAAACAAGTACGTAATAGGTGAGTGATGCAATACCCATGGAAGAGTTGCCAACTACTGCCAGCATGATGTAACCAGCCTGAGAGATGGAGCTGAATGCCATGAATCGCTTCAACTCACTCTGACGGAGGGCAAAGAGGTTGGCTACGGTGATGCTCAAGACGATGACGATGTAGAGCAGGGGTTGCCACACGTCAATCATAGGACCAAACACTTTCATCAGGATGGTCATCAGCGCAAAGGCTGCAGCACCCTTAGAAACGACACTCAGGTAGCCTGTCACGGCAGTGGGGGCACCCTGATAGGTGTCGGCAGTCCAGAAATGGAAGGGCACCAGAGAGATCTTGAAGCCCAGACCGCTGAAGAAGAACACCAGTCCCATGATGGTGAGAGGAGTGGTGACGATGGCATTGACCACATCCTCGAAATAGAGTGTGCCAACAGCCCCATAGATAAAGGAGAGACCGAAGAGCATCACACCGCTTGAGAAGGTGGCGGTGAGGATGAACTTGGCTGCTCCCTCAGCACTGTTCTGACGCATCTTGTCGAAGGCTACGAGACATGCCATGGGCACTGAAGCCATCTCCAAGCCGAGGAAGAACATGAGGAAATGGCCGCTCGACATCATCATATACATACCCAAGAGGGTAGAGATGACTAACATATAGAACTCGCCCTCTTTATTCCTTATCTCTTCTTTGCGCAACCAGGGCTGGGCCATGATGACCACTACCAAGGTGCCTGCTGTGAGGATGAGTTTCATCACATTGACAGCAGAGGTGGTGACATAAAGTCCTCCGAAGGCTGAGGTGGCATCGGCCACTGCACAGGGGACGATCTGACCCAGCAGCAACAGACCGCTGACCAGATAGAGTGCTTCATGTTTCTTTGCGCTGTTCTTGAAGGCAAAATCGACAATAAACACTATCACCAAGATGGCCATCAGAGTGGCCTCTGGTATCATATTTAGAAATTGTCCGTAATTCATTGTTGCTTATCGTTTAGGAATTGATTACACTGAGGATGGGAGCTACACCGTCGGCGATGACGTTACTTGCCCAAAGGGGAGCCATACCGAGCGCAGCCACGCAGAAGATGAGGCAACATACAGAGAAACGCTCATCCCATGTGGCATCGGTCAGCTGTAGGTAATGAGGATCGGCTACCTCCTGGAACAGAATCTTACCCACTACGCGAAGGATATAGACAGCTGTTACTACGATAGAGCAACATGCTATCACCGTGCAGGCAGTGTGGAAGGTGCCTGCCACCTCGAAGGAGCCTACAAAGATGGTCATCTCAGCAATGAAGCCTGAGAAGCCGGGAAGACCGAGGTTGGCCAAACCGGCAATGACATAGCCCACACTCAAGAATGGCATGATTTTCATCAGTCCACCCAACTTGCGCACGTCACGCGTGTGGGTGCGGCCATAGATCATACCGATGAGGGCAAAGAAGAGGGCCGTCATCAGTCCGTGAGAGAGCATCTGAAGGATAGCTCCTGTACAGGCTGTCTTGGTCATCATCAGCAGGGCGAAGAGCACCAGACCGCAGTGGGACACCGACGAATAGGCGTTAATATACTTCAGGTCGGTCTGTACGCAGGCTGAGAGGGCACCGTAAACCACAGAGATGGTGGTGAGGATAAGGAAGATCCACGACAACTCCTGAGCTGCATCGGGCAGAAGGTACATGGCTACGCGGAAACAGCCGTAACCTCCCAGCTTCATCAGTACACCGGCATGGAGCATTGACACTGCAGTAGGTGCAGAGGCATGACCATCGGGTGACCATGTGTGGAAGGGGAAAAGGGCACCCAGCACACCGAAGCCGATGAAGATGAAGGGGAAGAACACCTTCTGTGTCTCCACGGGGATGTTGTGCATCTGTGCAATCTCCAGTACGTTCATCGTTGTGGCACCGCTGAAGAAATAGATGCCGAGGATGCCGATGATGAGGAGGGCAGAACCACCCATCAACATCAGCGTGAGCTTCATGGCTGCATATTCCTTGTTGCCGCTACCCCATACACCAATGAGCAGGTACATGGGGATGAGGGCTACCTCGTAGAACATGAACATGGTGAACAGGTCGGTGCAGATGAAGAAGCCAAACACACCAGTGGAGAGGAGGGTGAACCACAGGAAATACTCCTTGGTGAGGGGCTTGAGCTGCCAAGAGGCAAAGGTACCAGTGAACACGATGACACTCGAGAGCAGCAACATCACCACTGAGATGCCATCGACACCCACAGAGTAGGCAATATTGAGAGGCTTGAACCACTCCACGCTATAGGTAAAGAGCATGGGAGCTGTCTCTCCAATCTCACGCAGATGGATGAACTCTAAAGTAAGCCATCCAGAGAGGGCCAGCAAACAAGTAGAGCCGACCACCATCACACCACGCACCTGATTGAGTGTGCGGGCTACCCAGAGACCCAGCAACATCAGTACGGGAATGACTACAAATAAACTTAATATACTCATAATTAAATATTCAGTATCGTTATTTTGTCTTTTATATTACTCTTCTCTCATCAGCAAACGATAGCCAGCAGAATGAGCGTGAGGGCTACAGCACCGCTGATGAACCATACTGCATAATGGCGCACATCGCCACTCTGCCAGGGACGAATGCTCTCACCTGCCTCATTGGCACTCCATGCCATGAAGTCGAACGTGCCATCGATGACATGACGGTCGAACCATGCAATGGGGGTAGAGATGCAACGGAAGATAATCTTGTGGGTGACAAACTGATAAACCTCGTCCATATAGAAACGTTTATAGGCTGCGCGATGCAGTTTGGGGAACGCTTTGTAGAGACGGTCGGCGATGGGCTGCTGCTCACCTTTATAGATATAGGTGGCAAGGCAGATGCTCACAATGGCAATGACGGTAGAGGTGGCTGCTATCTGAGTGTCGAAATGGATAGTGTAATCCTTTCCGTTGGCTGTCACGAAACTGCCAAACGAACCGCCCAGTTCTGCAAAACCAGCGATGGTGGTATAGATACCTACACCCACGGTGATAACGCAGAGTACGATGAGAGGTACGGTCATCGTGAGTGGAGCCTCGTGGGGAGTGTGATGTGCATGGAGCTCCTTGTTCTCTGTTCCCCAGAAGATACCATAGTAGAGACGGAACATATAGAAAGCCGTCATAGCAGCTACACCTGTCATGATCCATCCTACCACGGGACTATAGGCGAAACAAGCGGTGATAATCTCATCCTTTGAGGAGAAACCGGAGAAGAAGGGAATGCCGGCAATCGCCAAGCAGGAGATGAGGAAGGTGATGTGGGTCACCGGCATATACTTGCGCAAGCCGCCCATGGCTGACATCTCATTGCTGTGAACGGCATGGATGATACATCCAGCACCGAGGAACAGACAAGCCTTGAACATGGCATGGGTGAAGAGATGGAACATAGATGCCATATAACCCAAAGAACCATGAGCGTCGATCACCTCTTCATGACCAGGCATACATACGCCGAGGGCCACCATCATAAAGGCAATCTGAGAGATGGTAGAGAAGGCGAGAACGCGCTTGATATCGCTCTGTGCGCAGGCCACGGCAGCGGCATAGAAAGCGGTGAACACACCTACCCATACGACAATGCTCATCTGACCGGGCGCATACGCTATCCACAGAGGGAAGAGACGGGCTATCTGGAATACACCGGCTACCACCATCGTAGCAGCATGGATGAGCGCACTCACAGGTGTAGGACCTTCCATGGCGTCGGGCAACCAGATATGCAATGGGAACATAGCACTCTTACCGGCACCGCCGATGAACATCAGTACCAGTGCTGTGGGAAGGATGAATCCTCCTGCAGCAACGGCCTTGGCTACATCAACGGGGATAAAAGGAGTGGCACCGGCACCCATCTGCAGATCGTTGACAAACGAGAAGCTGAACGACTGGGTGTAATAGCCGAAAATCAAAATACCGATAAGGAAGAAAAGGTCGGCAAAACGCGTCACGATGAAAGCCTTCTTAGAGGCAGCCACAGCGGCCTTGAGCGGATAGTAGAAGCCGATGAGCAGATAAGAGCTCACACCCACCAACTCCCAAAAGAGATACATCTGGAAGATGTTGGTAGCTACCACGAGTCCGAGCATTGACATGGTGAAGAGAGAAAGGAAGGCATAGTAGCGCTGAAAACCTTGCTCACCGTGCATGTAGCCGAATGAATAGATGTGGACCATCAGACTCACCGTGGAGATGACGATAAGCATCATCACCGAGATGGGGTCAAGAAGGATGCCCAAATCGAAGTTGAGCTCACCCAGAGGCAACCATGTAAAGTTGTAGGGAACGATAGTGGCAAAAGCACCGTCAGCACAGCGGTCAGCAGTGAAATAGCTGAAGGCTGTGATATAGGACAGGATGGTGACGACAGACAAGGATGTTGTGCCTATCAGTCCGGCCACTTTATGAGACATCTTCATACCTCCCAGACCTAACACCAAGAAGGAGAGGAAGGGAAGCAGAAGGATGAGAAATACATAACTATAATCCATAACGCGCTTTTTAGAATTTCATGTTTTCAATACTGTTTACACGATCGCTGTTGAAATTGCGGTAAACATTGATGATAATAGCAATAGCCACAGCACTCTCTGCCGCACTCACACCGATGGAGAAGAGCGACATGAAGAAACCTTCAAACTGGCCGGGGAACAACATACGGTTGAAAACGGCAAAGTTGAGATCAACGGCATTGAGCACAAGCTCAACGGAGATGAGCATGGCTATCAGATTGCGACGGGTGATAAAACCGAAGACGCCGATAAAGAACAACAGTGCGCTGAGCACCAGATAACATTCTACAGGAACCATATTACTTCTTCTCCTCCTTTCTTGCCACTACTATACCTCCAATGATACATGCTAAGAGAAATACTGAGATAAACTCAAAGGGAAGTACATACTGATACTTCTCGCTGCCAAGAAGTGCCTGACCAATGACTCCCATAGGAACCTCGGTGTCAGCAACCTCGCAGGCGCGGCAGATCAACTCGTTCTTCAACATCACTGCCAACACTACAATCAACGAAACGAGGGTCACCAAACCTGCAGTGACAGCACGGCCGATGTGAATGCGCTCCTTCAAACCCTGAAGGGTGCGCTTGTTGACCAGTTGAATAGCAAAGATATAAATCATCGTTACACCACCGGCATAGACGCTAATCTGAGCTGCACCGAGATAAGTGTAATCGAGCAGGAAATAAAGTCCTGCCACTCCAAAGAGGACAAACAGCATAAAGGTGGCTGCCCTCATGATTCGCGTGGTGGTGACACAGAGCACAGCAGAGCTCAAAATCACCACGGCGAGAATAGCAAACATCACTATATTAGCCATAGCCGGTTATTTCGTTTTAGTGTTAAACTTACCGATTTCCATTGGTGCACCACCATCGATGAGCTGGGGCAGGGAACCTCCAGCATAGTGCTCTTTGTCGAGATGGAGCACCAGAGCATCACGGTCGAACACACTGTTCTCAAAATCATTTGTAAACTCTATTGCACCAAAGTTGCATGCGTTGGTACACAACTGGCAGAACATGCAGTCGCCAAGGTTATACTGATAGTCAACCAACTGCTTTTTCTTCTTGCCTGTAGCCTCGTCGGTCACCATCTCTGATACAATCTTGATGCTACCGTTGGGGCAGGTCTTCTCGCAGAGGGTGCATGCGGTGCAGAGAGAGTTACCCTCAGCATCACGTTTGAACACCAGACGACCGCGGTGGCGTTTGGCCACATGAAGTGTCGTCTTGCGGTTCTCGGGATATTGCTCAGTCGATTTAGGCGTGAAATATTCCTGAAGAGTAACCTTCAGACCCACGGCAAGCGACTTGACGCCCGAGAGCATTTCTCCAAAATAGGAATTATTGTTGCTCATAATTGATAATGATAATCTTATTACTGTCTATTCATGATTAGAAATGCCAACCCAGCGCCACTACAACGGTCATCAGTACAAGGTTGATGAGTGCTAATGGCATGAGGTATTTCCACTCGAGTTTAAGAATCTGGTCGATACGCAGACGGGGATAGGTCCAGCGCACCCACATCAGCAACCACACCACGAGGAAGGTCTTGGCAAAGAACCATGCGATGCCGGGAATGTAGTTGAGAAGGGTGTCAACACCTTCGATACCGATATTCATAGGAGCCCAGCCACCGAGGAATACAGTAGCGGCAATACCGGAGATAACGAAGAGGTTGAGGTATTCTGCCAGATAATAGAAACCGAAGCCCATTCCTGAGTACTCGGTGTGGTAACCAGCGGTCAGCTCACTCTCTGCCTCGGCAAGGTCGAACGGACCACGGTTGGCCTCGGCATTACCAGCTACGAGGAAGGTGAGGAAACCTATCAGTGCTGGGATATGACCCTGGAAGATGAGCCAGCGCCAAGGACCTGTTTGTGCCTCAACGATTCCGCTGATTTGCATCGTGCCAGTGAGGATAACGGCGGTGATGAGACAGAGGCATAGAGACATCTCATAAGAGATCATCTGCACTGCACCACGCATGGCAGAAACGACAGAATACTTGTTGTTGGAACCCCAACCAGCGAGGAACACACCTACTACTCCGATACTTGACACGGCGGTCATGAGGAAGAGGCCCACGTTGAAGTCGAGAACCACAGCTCCTTTGTTCCATGGCAGGAATGAGAAGGTGCCCACAGAAGCGATAATCACTAAGAAGGGAGCAAGAATGTAAAGCAGTTTGTCAGCTTTGTCAACGAAGAAGATCTCTTTGATGAGCATCTTCAGCACGTCGGCAAACACCTGCAACAGTCCCCAGGGCCCCACACGCATCGGGCCCAGACGACACTGAAAGTATGCACAAACTTTTCGCTCCATGAAAATAAGTACGATGGCAATCATAGCGTAGCCGAGGAGCAGCATGACGCCCACCAGTACACACTCTATCAGGATTGCCCAGAAATCTCCCAGACCCAAGGTGAATCGGAGGAGATTGTCTATCCATGTTGTTACTATACTAAAGTCAAACATAATCTATTGTCTATTCATTTAAGCATTAAATACTACCACCTTATCTGTCGATATCGGGGATGACAAAGTCGAGGGCGGCACCCACGGTGATGAGGTCGGCAATCTTCTCGCCGCGCAGCATCTCGTCCATAGCTGCCACATGGTTCAATCCCATAGGACGGAACTTCAGACGGTAGGGACTCTTGTCGCCTTTAGAGTCGAGATAGACACCGATCTCTCCTCGGCTACCCTCGCAGGAGAAGTACCACTGGCCCTCGGGCACTTTGATGATAGGCTTCTGCTTGATGTAGAAGTCGCCTGCTGGGATGTTGTCGATGAGCTGTTCGATGATGCTGATGCTCTGCTTCATCTCCTCGATACGGTTGAGGTAGCGGCTATAGCTATCGCAGGATGTAGCGGTCACCTCCTGCCATTCCACCTTGTCGTACATGTCGTAGGGATGATGCTTGCGCACGTCGTTCTTCCAGTCGCTGGCACGTCCACTCGCTCCTGTAACACCGTAACTGATAGCATCTTCCTTGCTCAACATACCAACGCCAACGAAACGCTTCTTGGTGATGATATTGTTGCCGAACACGTCCATATACTCCTTGAACATCGGTTTCATGTAGTTACACAGAGCCTTGACGTTCTTCACGAAGTTGGGGTCGATATCTTCCTGCAAACCACCTATGCGGTAGTAGTTCTGAATCAGACGTCCACCGGTGGTCTCCTCCATCACGTTGAGCACATGCTCACGGTCGCGCATGGAGTAGAGGAAGGCGGTGAGTGCACCAAGGTCCTGAGCGCAACATCCAATATATAATAGGTGTGAGTCTAAACGCTGGAGCTCATCCATGATGGTGCGCACATATTTGATGCGGTCGCTCAGTTCTACGCCCATAGCCTCTTCAATGACACCAACGAGTGCGTGGCGGTTCATCATGGCACTCAGATAGTCCATGCGATCTGTCAGCGCCAGGGTCTGTGGATAGGTATAGCTCTCGCACATCTTCTCAATACCGCGATGGATATATCCCAGGTGAGGATAGATCTTTCTTATCACCTCACCGTCGAGCAGGGTCTGCAGACGGAGCACACCGTGGGTAGAAGGGTGCTGAGGACCGATGTTCACCACGAAGTCGTCGTCGGTAAACAGCAGGTTGCGTTTCTCTACCAGTCTGCCGTCTTTATCCAGACTGTACTCCATGCCGTAGTCAGGCTCTTCATCATCCTCCAGGGTATAACCCTCGGCTGCCTTGAAATCCTTGCGCAATGGCCAGCCTTGGAAATCGCTACGGAGATAGAGGCGGCGCATATCGGGATGACCGAGGAACTTGATGCCAAGGAAGTCGAAGACCTCACGTTCCAGGAGGTTAGCGCTCTTCCAAAGTTTGCATACAGAGGGAATCAAATAGCTGTCGTCAACCTTGCGGGCGATGGTTTTCACGCTTGTGCGCTCGTAGGTATCGCTGTTCTCCAGAATATATACACATCCCAGACCTTCCTCGCCAAAATCTTCGCCGATGATGGTTACGAGATAATCAAAATGCTTCTTGTTTCTCAGTTGAGCCATCTCGTTGGCAAACTGCTCAAACGTAATGTCAAGATGATTCAGTTTCATTGGGCGTTATCCTCCTTCTTCTTTAGTTCGTCAACAAAGTCCTGTGGTACTTCTGTTACCACGATAGGCTTTTTACCATAGGTGAGCTGTTCGTTGCTCACGCCGAGTTCACGCTCTTCAGCATTTTGCTTATGGTTGGCGCCGCCGAAGAATTTCTCTATCTTCACCTTGCGCTGCAACTGCATCATGCCGTACATGATGGCCTCGGGACGAGGGGGACAGCCAGGGATAAATACATCCACCGGCACAATCTCATCGATACCTTGCACTACATGGTAGCTCGACTTGAAAGGACCTCCAGAGATGGCGCAGCCGCCCACAGCGATGACATACTTGGGTTCTGCCATCTCATCATAAAGACGTTTAAAGGCAGGGGCCATCTTGTGGGTGATAGTGCCGGCGCACATGATAAGGTCGGCTTGACGGGGAGAGTTACGTGTTACCTCGAAACCGAAACGGGCGAAGTCGTAACGGGCACATCCTACAGCCATAAACTCGATACCGCAGCAACTGGTAGCAAAGGTGAGCGACCAAAGTGAGTTGGAACGCCCCCAGTTGATGAGTTGGTCGAGATTGCCTGTGATGACATTCACGCCACCTTCGTGCAGTTCGTTAACAATCTTTTCTAATCCCTCATTATCCTTAAATTCCTCGTAAGGGATACTCTTGATGTGTGGTTTTCTTACTTCCATTCCAACGCTCCTTTCCGCCAGGCATAAGCCAAGCCAAATACAAGAACTAACAAGAAGAAGCCGATGCTAAGCAATGCTGCAACACCAAACTCCTTCACTACTACTGCCCATGGATAGAGAAACATTGTTTCCACATCAAACATGAGGAACAGGATGGCAAACAGATAATAGCCCACATGAACAGGTAACCATGACGAGCCGTGTGTGGGAATACCACACTCAAAGGGTTCGCCTTTTACCTTGTTATAGGAGCGAGGACCTATCAATTTGGCAATAAGATAGGCCGCTGCCACCAGCACCATAGCCGTTAAAATAACGGTAATTAGCAAAATAAAATACATAAAAAGATATAATATTACAAATTTGTATGCGTAAAACGACTGCAAAGTTAGTAAAATTATTGTAAACAGGATGATTTTTTTTCGGATATATGATTTTTTTCCTTAATTTTGCCCGTATAAAATTCATTCATTCATGAGTAAATACAATTTCTCAGAGCAAAATGCCGCTCCTGTACAGCTCTCCGCAGGTGGGTGTGTACGGATGGGAATACGTGAGACGGCCAAGCAGATAAAGACTCATTTGGTAGCTTCGTGGCCCTTCGCTTTGCTTTTTGCCCTGTCGTGGGCGTTGGTGTTTAGAATCTCCGTTCACATAGTTAGTGGCGGGGGCATATCGGTTCTCCTTGGTGTCGCAGCAGTGTTCCTCTCGTTGCTCTCTGTTTCCTGTGCATGGCAGGTGGGAGCAACCAAGGTGCTTTGTCTTCAACAGATGCCGCCACGGCGGATAGTGTGGAGACCTATATGTAGGCGGGAGCTTCTTTTGACTCTCTTCCTCGCGCTCTTTGCATTGTTGCCCATAGGCGTGCTCGTGGGCAGTCATCTGCTTTTTTCGGGGAAGAGTGCTACACTGTTGAATGTACCTTTTATTGCTACATTGGCGATTGTGTCACTCATTCTCCTACTCTATGTCCCCCTCTTTGTCATTGCCATGGGTTATCTTCTTGATACGTCCCATTCTTTCTTTCATCATTTCAGGGACAACTATGTCAAGGGGTTGCGTCACTATGGACTGATTTTCTCAACGCTTCTTCTCATGTCGATCATCATCGGGCTTTTCCTCATGCTTCTCTTACTTCCGTGCGTGGTATTGACGTTGGCCCACCTGCAATCCATGCAGGGATTGATACTGGGTGATAAAGTCATCTTCCCCGCTTTCCTCCCTGTGCTTGAGGTCGTTCTGATGACGGGCATCTTCTTTGTTGCCCTATATGTTGCCACTTCAATCATTCACATAGGTAAGAAGCTACACGACACATTTAAACATCGTATTTCGATAAGCCAATAAATGATATGAAACGCCTACTCTTTATAGATAGAGACGGAACTCTGATAGAAGAACCTGCTGATGAGCAGATAGACAGTTTTGAGAAACTGAAGTTTGTGGAGGGAATGTTTCGTAATCTCTCCTTCATACGCCGACAGATGGATTTTGAGTTTGTCATGGTATCCAATCAGGATGGACTGGGCACTGACTCTTTCCCCGAGGATACTTTCTGGCCTGTGCACAACTTCATCCTCCAGACCTTGAAAGGGGAGGGGATAGTGTTTGACGACATTCTCATCGATAGGCATTTTCCTGAGGACAATGCGCCGACGCGTAAACCTCAGACGGGGTTGGTAGAGAAGTATATGCGTGAGGGTGAGTATGATTTGGAACACAGTTATGTGATTGGCGACCGTGACACAGATGCACAGTTTGCCAGGAACATAGGATGCCGTTCGCTCATCCTCGGCAAGGATGGTATGACATGGGATAAGATCGCTGAGTTGCTTTTTGCCGGTGAGCGCATTGCCACGGTAAAGCGCACGACCCATGAGACCGATATCGAGGTGCGTCTTAATCTTGACGGTCATGGTCATTGCGACATCTCCACAGGACTCGGCTTCTTCGATCACATGCTCGAGCAGATTGGAAAACACGGTATGATGGACCTCTATATCCATACCAAGGGCGATTTGCATGTGGATGAGCACCACACGATAGAGGATACCGCCATCGCACTCGGTGATTGTTTGCGTGAGGCGCTCAGCGACAAGCGTGGCATAGAGCGTTACGGATATTGCCTGCCTATGGATGACTGTCTGTGTCATGTGGCTCTTGATTTCGGCGGGCGACCCTGGTTAGTGTGGGATGCCTCCTTCAAGAGAGAGAAGGTGGGGGATATGCCTACAGAGATGTTCCTGCATTTCTTCAAGAGTCTCAGTGACAGTGCGAGGATGAACCTCAATATCAAGGCAGAGGGAGAGAACGAACATCACAAAATCGAGGGGATATTCAAAGCCTTGGCCCGAGCACTGAAGATGGCTGTGCGCAGAGATATCTATCATTATGAGTTGCCCTCAACAAAGGGTATGCTGTAAGCAGGCGGCTCTTATACAAAGCGGATATCAGCAATCACCTGTGCACCCACATGTTGGTTAAGTCTGTTGACCAACATGTGTCGCTGCATTGTTAGGTCGGCGCGGAGTGCCGGACTCATGAGGTGCACCATGAGGGTCTGGTTGCTGATATACACCTCACGGGTATAGCGGGCGATAACTTCTCCCACCACCTCGGGCCATGCGTCTATCAGACGTTTCTGTAGGAGAGGAGTCTCTAAGCCCTGATTTCTCATATTTTGTCTGATGAGATCTCCGATATTCTTTATTTCACGTTTAAACATAGTCACTGTTCTTTTGTGGGGGGAGTGTTGGATATCTCACCGTTTTCTACATAGAATATTTGATAGTCGTGTACGCTACGGTGGAGAATGCTGTCGAGATGTTCTCTGTTGGTATCTGTAATAAAGATCTGTCCGAAATCATCACCGGCCACCAGCTCTACGATTTTTTCCACACGCTGGGCATCCAACTTATCAAAAATATCATCCAATAATAACAGGGGAACGGTGTGCGCATTGTTTTGTTTCAGATGCTCAAAGAGAGCGAGTTTCAGTGCGATGACAAACGATTTTGTCTGTCCTTGACTGCCTTCGCGTTTTAATGGATGACCATCGAGAGTGAATACTAAGTCGTCGCGATGAATGCCGTGGAGCGAGTAGCCCATGATGCGGTCTTTTGCTCTTCCTTTTCTAATCACTTCAAGCAGGTCACCCCGTTGCCCGTGAGAGACATAGGCTATTCCTACCTGTTCGTTAGCTCCGGCAATGGTTTGATAGAATGGTTGGAAGTGGTTCACGATATCCTCGATAAACCGTTGACGGGTGGTGAAGATAAGTGTGCCGCTTTCTGCCATCTGTTCTTCCCAGAGTGAGAGGAGGGCCTCCTCCGGTTCTTCCTCCATCTTGAGCAGTGTATTGCGTTGTTGCAGCGCACGGTTATACTTGGTGAGCGCATCGAGATAGAGGTGGTCATGCTGAGAGATGACCATATCCATTAGTCTGCGGCGCTCCTCGCTACCACCATCGATAAGGAGCGTGTCGCTTGGAGCTACGATGACCAATGGCACTAAACCGATATGGTCAGAGAGTCTTTTATAGGCCTTGGCATTGCGTTTAAATACCTTCTTTGTCCCCCTTTTCATCCCAGCGTAGAGCGTGATGTCAGTGGATGCTTCATTCCGATAACTACCCTCCAGCACGAAGAAACTCTCATCGTGAGTAATCACCTGACTGTCAATAGGATTGATAGTACTTCTGCAGAAGGAGAGAAAATAGATGGCATCGAGCACATTTGTCTTTCCCGCTCCGTTGTGTCCTACAAAGCAGTTGAGTTTAGGAGAGAACTGCAGCGTGGCAGTTCTGATATTCCGGTAGTTGAGGATGGAAAGGTTCTGAAGAATCATTATCAGTCGCCGATGGTAAATGCTGCTACCACTGCCATGAAGAGAAGGATGGAGATGACAATGAGGGTGAAGAAGAGAAATTTCATCAACTTCTTTTTTCTCTCGATGGCAAGAAGACTTTTATGTTTGAATTTGCTCGCTCCATCCATATGATGGTGATGGTGATGATGTTCACTCATTGGTTTTGTAATTTTTTTATGATAGATGATTATTTTGTTTCAATCAGTCGTACGCATGAGTTGAGCCCGCTCTTCACGGGACTCCAGTCATTGTAAGGCTTCTTTTTATAGTCGATGCTCACGATGTTTGTGTCCTTGAATCTTCTCCAGTTCACTCCTCGGCGATCCATGTCTGCAATCCTGTTGGCAGGGAGATTAGTCACTTCTATCCTGAGCGTATTGGTGCCCTGTTTGAATGCCTTTCCACAATGGAGGAGATAAGGTACCGACCATGCACAACCTATCAGCTGTTCATTTACATAAACGTGTGCACTCTCTCTCACATCTCCCAAATCAATCATCCAGGTAGAAGCAGCCTCTTTGGCTGTCATAGTGATGGTCGTAGAGTAACATCCCGTGCCCATACACACTTTTACCGAGTCGTCGTCAAGTGTCTCCCATGTCTTTGGCGTGGATAAGTGGAAGGTTTTGTTCACCTCTGGTTGCGTGTTGACGAAAGTAAGTTGCCATGCACCGTTGATTTCTTTGATATTGTCTGTCAGTTGAGGCTGAACAGGAGAGGGGTTGGACAGCATTTCATGATAGGTCTGGAGGATCATTGATTCTCCGCTACGCAGTTGGATGCGAACACCTCTGCTGTCATGTTCTGCTGCATAGATTTCTCCATTTAGTGGGTTAAACCATCTTGCATCTTTGTAATCCACGGCCAGCGGATAGAAGTGATCTATGTCGTTGGGTGAGAGGTTAGCGATGAAATAGTGATGACCGGTGGCATTGCTTCTGCGTATCGCTCTCAGTCCGCTACCAATCTTCATCTTCTCTGCTTTGGCATGTCTTCCCATCTCTTCCCTGTCGATACCATAGATGATGGTAGCTCCCTGAGCTTTCATCTCATTGATATGGGCAAGAGTCTTCTCGTTCATCTTCCCGCTGCCAGGGATGATAAGTGCCTTGTAACGCGTGCCGGCCTCTGTCTGCAGGCATCCGTTCTCATAGTGTGTGTTCAGCAGAAGACGCTCGCTGATATAGTCGCAGTCGAAGCCAGCCTTATCTATTTCCAGAATACTCTTGATAAACTCCGGTGCTTTCTTTGCCATGGAGTGGATATCAAACTGCATCAGCAGTGAGCCGGCCCCCTTACCATGACGCTCTGCCCACATATCCCTTACGGGGAGCAACACGAGGAAGTCGTTGTCTGCTTTGCCCATCTGCAGGAAACGTTGACAGCGATCGATGTATTTCATCAGGAAGGGGGCATCCTTCCAGATGCTGTTGGTGCTACTCATATCTATGGAAGCATAGAATTTCCATCCCGGCCATGGTTCATCCTTGGGAGAGTAGGTAGTGCCGTGGAAATACATGTTGTTCACACCACAGGTGAACATCAGGTCGATATCCGGTTTGCATTGAGAGAGCGATGTACGGAAATGCTCTGTGAGCCATGTCAGAGTCTCACTGCTTGTCAGCTGTTTTCCTGTGACGTGAGCAGCAGAAGAGGCATATTTGAGCATTGACACATCACTGTCGTTCTTACGTGTGAAGCCGCTGTCGCGACGCAATCCTTTGATGCCGAAATCAGACAGACCAAAGCCTTCTATCTCTGGTATATCGACAGCAGCATAGATGTCAATGAGGTTGGCGGGCGATCCATGCGCCTGGTTACGGGTCTTGGCTCCATGGAGATGTGCCCAAGCTGTCCACTGCATGGTGAAGTTTTCCAGCAACAGTTCTCCCAGTGTCTCACGATAGTCGCTCAGCACCTTATTGTCCTTGTCCTCACGTTCGCCGAAGAGTTCAAGTAGGTGATTCTCGAGCAGATATCCTCTTCTCTTGGCAAACTCTTCGAGCAGGGTAGGGGTCCAGTTGGCTTTATACACCTCATAGGAGTCGTTGAAGAAGGTGTGAGGCCATGGAGTCTTTGTGTTCTCAAAGGCTGTTGTGAAGCGCTCCAGATAATGCTTCACAGCATCTCTGTCAAAGTGATCAAGCACATACCCTTCACCTCCAGGTGCTGCTCTCTTCACTTGCTGTCTTGTGCGTGAGCAGTAGAGTGCCACCACATCATAGATGTCTTTTTTTCTTGCTTTCTTCCAGAGCGTTACACCTTCCTCCGTTATGTCTGTAAGGTTGAACACGCCTCCATTTTGGTCGTAGGCCATCACCCTCGAGAGTTGTGCATACTGTCGTTCTTTCTTGTCTTCTAAACGAATATCTACTCCTTGTCGAAGTTCTTTTCCTGACACTTTTATCAGACGGTATTCCACCTTTGCTGCCGCCTCCTTCAGGCTCACCGTAGGTCCGCCGAAGGGCCATCCTGTGCCCGTGTTCATGTCGATAAGAAGATGCTTGCGCCTACCTTCATCTTCTGTAAACCGGAGCATCTCCATCCATGAGGGCGAGAGGAACTGATGTTCATTGCGCTCATTGTCCTTCACTCCATAGATAGGCGTAATCTCGAGTGCACCAATACCTGTTTTGGCATACGTTCCCATGTTCCATCTGAGATTTTCTTTGTCCACAGAAGAGCCCCTCCACCACCATCGGCTTCCTGGTTTTGTCGTTGCTGAGCCCTCCGGCCATGTCTGGGCAGAGAGTGATGAAGAGGATGACAGCAAGAGGATAGATGCTGTGAGATGAAGCAGAGAATTATTGAATTTGTGTCTCATAACATGAATATACTTTGTGTTGATAGGAAGGAGAACTCACTCATCAGTTGCCATCAGGTTTCACCAAGTCAGCACTTTGTGAGGGCGACCATACAAACTCCTCCTTTGCATCGGGCTTAGAAGGGTTGAAGGAGGTGAAGTCGCTCCTCAGATTCTGAGTGATGGGAAGATGCAGATCCTTCATGCCCTGAACCACCATCTTAGCCACCTCATAAGCACCATAGGGATTGAAATGGGTGTTGTCTGCCAATGGCTTTTCCTGATTGCTGAACGTGTTGGCGGGGTAATGCACCAGTGCACCTTTGCTTCCCTCCACACCCAGGGTCTCGAAGAAGGTCTTCGTCATACCGTTGAGATCGATGACCTCCACATGCTCACGTTGTGCTACGGCGCACATGGCAGCAGGGAAATCACCATGAGTGTTGGTAATCTTTCCTTTTTTGTCGAAGTTACGGCGTTGGGTAGGTGTGCAGAAGATGATTGTTGCTCCCTTGCTTCTCACCTGGTCAACGAAGATTTTGAGGTTTCTGCTATAGTGATACCATGCTCCTGAGCCAGGACCCTTCTCTTTCTCGTCGTTGTGTCCGAACTCACAGATGACATAGTCGCCCTGTTTCAGTGTGCTCATCACCTGTGCCAGTCTGTTTTGAGCGATAAACGTACCTGCTGTCAGTCCGCTTTCCGCATGATTGGCGATGGCCACATTCTCATTGAACCATCTGGGAATCATCTGTCCCCAGCTGGCCCAGGGCTCTGCGCTCTGGTCGGTGACGGTGGAGTTGCCGCAGAGATAGATGGTAGGACATACATCATCGCGCTCAATATGAATACTGGTGACGGCAGGTGCATCCCCGTTAAACTCAAGTGTGAGTTTCTCATCCCATGTGAGTGTGCCCTTCTCTCTCTCTTTTATCTTCACTCGTTCCTTGTCATTGATATAAGGAGTTCGTTTATTTACCACAAACTCATAGTTGGCCGTCTTTCCCTTGCGTGTCTGGGCGTTCTCCACCATCAGACGTCTTGCCTCGGCTCTCACTGTCGTGGTGGCTGCCCTCTTCTTTGAACCTAACACCACGCGCACTTTGTAGTTGCCGTCAGGCACCTTTACGGAGAAATAGAAGGGGTGGGTACTCTTCTTTGTAGGACTGGGAAGGATGTCATAACCATAGCCCGTTGTCTCGTTATAGACAGGTTGCTCCTTGGTGAGGTCGAAATCAAACGACTGCGCCCATGTGATGAGCGGAAGACAAAGGAGGAGCGTGATGTTGAAGAGAATTCTCATCTTTGTTATAGTTTTAGTGATTCAGTAGATGTTTCGTGAAATTATAAGGCATCATCTTCCGGACGTTCTGGAAGATGATGCTTGATGGGTTGTAGGTGTTTTTTCTTTCTAAGATAAGCCGCTTTCTTTCTTTCATACTCTTCGCGGTGTCTCTCTAAATAGTTGTCTGCCATGGTCAGTCGTGAAGAAACTTGTTGTAGATAATACTTATTCTTATGGCATTTCTACTGTTGTTGATTCCTCCCACCAGTCGGGTGCTCTTCAACGCCATCTCGTGAGCTACTCTTGTGATGGAGTTTGACGTCGAACCATTGGTCTCTACCATTACAGGTATCAGCAATACTTTGTTCCAGTCGGCTGATGTGTTACCTGTCAGTTTCGACTGATACATCGCTGTTACCAGACTTGATATATTATTATAGGTGTAGGTATTGTAGGAGGAGTTGTAGGTGGCGAGGAATGATTTCTCTGAATCGGGAGTGTCTTTGTTCTCAAAGAATGACTGCAGACTGTCCTTGGGCAACATCAGAAGATAAGTGGGTTCGCCGAAGGTGTTGTCGTCCATTTGGTTGTTGATCGACTGGAACACTATTCTTGCCGAACTCAGAGAGTCTCTCATGTGTCCGTTCATGATATCTTCAATGGGCAGCTCCACCTCGGTGAAGATGCCTGCCGGTGTCTTCAGATAGGTGCAGGTGGTAGAGTCAGCAAGTACATCTATCTTGCTCTGGTCGTTCTTGAATGTTGTTGTCTGCATCACTTCCTCGGTGCCAGAGAGATAGGTCAGTGCATCATAGATAGAGTCCTCACTCAAATAGCGGTAGTAGATATGCAGTTCGGTGAGGTAAACCTCCGACATGACCCCCTTACCATCGGTTGACTTGATATAAAATCCCGGGCACACGTTATGAGCAAACTGATAGGAGTTCTTATAATACTCCGGATGCTCAAAGAACATGCGCATCAGGTAGGTGCCATAGTTCTTGTAGGCAGTGCCGTCCTGTGCCACATATTCGTCGTTGAGTGGGATGGTTATCGACTGCATGTTGGTCTTGTTGATAACCAGCTGTCGCAGACTGTCGCTGAGGTTGAGGTCAAGAGGTGTATAAATCTTGTTCTTCCTAATCGCATTGGCATCAGTCCTCAGCAGTCCTTCCTGCTCAGGGTCGAAGTTGGTGTAGTAGATACGTCCCTCTTCCACAGGCTTCGCCAGTTCGTATGCAGTGATTCTCATAGGGTTGAGAGAGTCACCCACGGAGTTGTTGAGGTAGATCTTCAGATGGCAGGAGTCAGCTACGATATTTCTATCCTTGTCAAGACTACTTATGCTGTCCTTTTCTGGGAAGAGCGACACGTCGTTCATCTTCTCAAGGATAGCAAACTGTGTAGTATAGCTTCCGGTGACATAGGTTCCTGTCTCTGGATCAACGATGTGTCCCACATAGGTGTATGGGCTACGCGAAACCACAGCGCCCACAGCATAGGATGATGTCTTGACATCAAAGGTGTCTGTGAGCACATCAAACTTATCCACACTATTGGTGAGTGAACTGCCCAGAGTATCTGTCGTATCGTCGCAGCCGATGCTCAGTAGTGCTATAGCCATTATGCTCAGCACCACCTTTGTGCGCACAAAACTGCTCAGACCTATTATCCTAATCATATCTTTTATTACCCTTTTGTTAATCGTTATCCACCAGGTTGTAGAACTGATGATAAGCTTCGGCATAATCCTCTCCGGGATATTCCAGCAAAGGAAGGTTCTTGCTCTTGGTATAGTTGAGCAGTGTCTCATTGACCTCCTTGTCAGCGGTCACTATGCCATCGGAGTAGTCGATAGCCATCTTGCCCAACTCTTCAAAGTCAAACACGTCGTTGTAGTTTTTGAGCAGTTGTGCGTTGGCATCCTTAAACTCTAAGCACTTCTTGAAGTTGTTTCCAAAATCCTTCTTCAGACTCTTAGTAAAGAGTGAGGTGATAATCTTGGTATTACTGAATGAAGGCTCATCCTTGTATGCTGTCTTCACATAGAATGGTACCACACCACTCATCCATCCCTGGCAGTGTATGATGTCCGGTGTCCAGCGAAGTTTCTTTACAGTCTCCAAGACACCCCTTGCAAAGAATATGGCGCGTTCTCCGTTGTCAGCATAGTCCTCGCCCGATTCATCGGTAGCCATCTGGCGTTTGATGAAATACTCATCGTTGTCGATGAAATAAACCTGTATCCTTGAGGCCTGGATAGAGGCCACCTTGATAATCAGAGGGTGATCAGTGTCATCGATAATCAGGTTCATGCCAGAGAGTCTGATAACTTCATGCAACTGTCCGCGCCTTTCATTGATAGTGCCCCACTTAGGCATGAAGGTACGAATCTCGTGACCCCGTTCCTGCATCGCCTGGGGGAGGTGTCTTCCCATCAGTGAGAGATGAGTTTCTGGAACGTACGGAGCTATCTCCTGATTGATGAATAGAATTTTCTTTGCCATATTCTTTGTGGTATATTTCAGCTGCAAAGGTACGATTTTTTTTGCTATTTCCGGCTTTTTTCCATCCTTTTTACTATTTTCGCTGTGTTTTATGTCGATTTTTGTGTTAATTATTCTCATATTTGGAAAATATGTTGTTATTTTGCACCCCAAAAACAAATAGCTACGATAAAGCGTTTATAGCAAAATGGAAGTAGTTCATCAGATTGTGGAGCTTCAGAATGCCTTGTTTATGCTCCGTAAACAGGGGAAGAAGATTGGATTGGTTCCGACGATGGGCGCCCTGCATGAAGGACATGCCTCGTTGGTGAAACAGAGCGTGAAGGATAATGATGTCACTGTAGTATCGGTGTTTGTCAATCCCACTCAGTTTAATGACAAGAATGACCTGAAAAATTATCCTCGTGACCTTCAGGCCGATTGTGCTTTGCTTGAGGAATGTAAAGCCGACTTTGTGTTTGCTCCCTCGGTAGAGGAGATGTATCCTGTGGAGGATAAGCGTCATTTTGAGTATCCTCCTGTCTCAACAGTGATGGAAGGTGCCCATCGTCCAGGACATTTCAATGGTGTGTGTCAGGTGGTGAGCCGATTGTTTTATATTGTACGTCCCGACAAAGCATATTTTGGAGAGAAAGACTGGCAGCAGATAGCTGTCATCAAGGCAATGGTACGCCATCTGTCACTCGATGTGACTATCGTGGAGTGTCCTATCGTGCGTGATGCCGACGGATTGGCACGTTCTAGCCGTAATACCTTGCTCACTCCTGAGGAGAGGGCCATCGCCCCTGCCATCTATAAGGCACTCAAGGAGAGTGTTGGCTATGCCAAAGAGCATACAGTGAAGGAGACGCATGACTGGACAGTGGAGCAGATCAATGCCGTGAAGGGCTTAGAGGTGGAATACTTCTCTATCGTTGACGGCAATACGCTTCAAGATGTGTCCTCATGGAACGACTCTCCTTATGTTGTGGGATGTATCACTGTCTATTGCGGTCACACCCCCATTCGTCTAATCGATCATATTAAGTATCAAGAGGCATGATGATAGAAGTTTTGAAATCAAAATTGCATTGCGTCACTGTGACACAGGCGAATCTCAATTATATGGGCAGTATCACCATTGATGAGGATTTGATGGATGCTGCTGGGATGATAGCCGGTGAGAAGGTTCAGATTGTTGACAATAACAATGGCGAGCGCTTTGAGACCTATATCATCAAGGGTGAGAGAGGCAGCGGATGTGTCTGCCTCAATGGTGCGGCAGCTCGTAAGGTTCAGGTGGGTGATGTGTGTATCATCATTTCCTATGCATTGATGGACTTTGAGGAAGCCAAACATTTCGAACCTCGGTTGGTCTTTCCTAAGGAAGGCAATAAGTTGTAAGAATAGTTTGAATAATACACTATAATAGAAGAAGCGCTTAGAGATTCCTCCAAGCGCTTCTTCTATTATGTGGCGAATGTTACTTATTCAATAACGATGAGCACCTCATCGTCCATTACAGTCTGACCGGGTTGTACGTTGATTTCAACCACCTTACCAGCGCACTCAGCCTCGAGGTTGTTATTCATCTTCATGGCTTCGAGTACCACTACGGTGTCGCCCACTTTCACCTCGTCGCCCACTTTCACCTTGATATCAATAACAAGTCCGGGCAGCGGAGCCTTTACAACTTTCTCGTTATAGATCCTGCTGTTGGTGTTAGAGGAGGTAGCCGCCTTAGCTGCTACCACAGGACGTACGACAGGCTTGGGCTCTTCCTTCTTCTCAGGTTCCATAGCCACTTGATAACTGTCGCCATTCACTGTTACATCAACGATATTGTCTTTGATATCACCTACTGACACCTCATAGACGTTGCCGTTGATTGTATATTTGAATTGTTTCATTTCTTTATATGTCTTTTTGATGATAAGACAGAAACATCCCTTAGGGATGCTCTGTCATGGATAGTGCATAACCATTCCACTGGGTTGCATGATCAGCGATGGTGATTTTGCACGACTCGATGTCGTGAGCATTGTTTCCAAGGTGCTCGTGCAAGGCCAGTGCGATGGCTGCATAAACTTCGTTTGTCTTCATATATGTACGTCGCAATAACGTGATGATTACATAGGCATGTTGCCATGTTTCTTGGCGGGCAGACTTTCACGCTTGGTGGCGAGCTGTGCCAGACCACGGCAGATGCGGAAACGAGTGTTGCGAGGCTCTATCACATCATCGATGTAACCATATTTGGCTGCCTGATAAGGATTGGCAAACATCTCAGTGTATTCCTCTTCCTTCTCGGCCAGGAAGGCTTTAACATCCTCGCCAGCCTCTTTCTTCATCTTAGCTTCCTTAGCGCAGAGCACTGCTACGGCACCAGAACCACCCATCACGGCAATCTCTGCAGAAGGCCATGCGTAGTTGAGGTCAGCACGCAGCTGCTTACATCCCATCACGATGTGGCTACCGCCATAGCTCTTGCGCAGGGTGACAGTGATCTTGGGCACTGTAGCTTCGCCGTAGGCGTAGAGCAACTGCGCACCGTGAAGGATAACGGCATTGTATTCCTGTCCTGTACCAGGCAAGAAGCCGGGAACGTCAACGAAGGAAACGATGGGGATATTGAAGGCATCGCAGAAACGAACGAAGCGTGCGCCCTTGCGGCTGGCGTTTACGTCGAGTACGCCGGCATAGCATGAAGGCTGGTTGGCTACGATACCCACGCTCTGACCATTGAAACGAGCAAAGCCGATGATGATGTTCTTGGCAAACTTAGGCTGAACCTCAAAGAACTCGCCATTGTCAACAACAGCACCGATTACCTTATACATATCGTATGCCTCGTTGGGGTTCTCAGGGATAATCTCGTTCAGGCTATCCTCAAGACGGTCGATGGGGTCGTCACACTTCTTTCTTGGAGCCATCTCCATATTGTTGGAGGGGATATAGCTCAAGAGGGTCTTGATCATCTCAAAGGCCTCTTCCTCGGTAGAAGCGGTGAAATGGGTCACACCGCTCTTTGTAGCGTGAACGCTGGCACCTCCGAGGTGCTCCTGGTCGATATCTTCACCGGTAACGGTCTTCACTACCTTAGGTCCGGTGAGGAACATATATGAGGTGTTCTCCATCATCAAGGTGAAGTCGGTGAGGGCAGGAGAGTAAACAGCACCTCCAGCGCAAGGACCGAAGATACCGCTAATCTGAGGTATCACACCTGATGCCAGGATATTGCGCTCAAAGATCTCGCCATAGCCGGCAAGTGCGCAGATACCTTCCTGGATACGTGCGCCACCGGAGTCGTTGATACCGATAACGGGTGCGCCCATCTTCATGGCCATATCCATCACCTTGCATATCTTCTGAGACATTGTTTCAGAGAGTGAACCGCCGTTAACGGTGAAGTCCTGTGCGAAGATGAATACCAGTCGTCCGTCGATGGTACCCGAGCCGGCTACCACGCCATCGCCAAGATATTGCTTCTTCTCCATGCCGAAGTTGGTGCAGCGGTGGAGCTTAAACATATCATACTCTTCGAAGCTACCCTCGTCAAGCAGCATGCTGATACGCTCGCGGGCAGTGTATTTGCCGCGCTCATGTTGCTTCTCAATGGCTTTCACGCCGCCTCCCAAACGTGCTTCTTCGCGTTTGGCAATCAGTCCCTTGATTTTCTCTAATTGTTTGCTCATTGTGTATTATTGTGTTTGTTTGATTTTCTCTTTTGTTTCTTCAAATCAATGCTCGCAGAGCTCTGTCAGAATACCCACGGTTGATTTGGGGTGCAGGAAGGCGATATTCAGGTTCTCTGCTCCCTTGCGAGGTGCCTGGTCAATCAGGCGGATACCTTTCTCGTCGCATTCAGCCAAAGCATTGGCCACACCATCTTCCACTGCAAAAGCTACGTGATGCACTCCCTTGTTGCCTTTGTCCAGCCATTTCTGGATGGTACTTTCTGGTGATGTGGGTTCGAGAAGCTCCAGTTTCACTTCGCCGCATTTCAAGAAGGCTGTTTTCACTTTCTGGTCTTCCACAACTTCGATGTTGTAACACTTCAGACCCAAAACGTTTTCGAAATAGGGCAGTGACTCTTCAATGCTCTGTACTGCAATGCCGAGATGTTCAATGTGAGAAATCTTCATAATTATTGAGTTTATTCTATGTTAATTGAATGTATATTTTACATAAATCGCACAAAGGTAGTCAATATTTTTTTTATGCCGAAGAAGAAGAGCATAAAATAATGTTAAGGCGAGTGGATATGTCGTGTGCACAGGGTTAGAACTCGCAGTTGACTTTTACATTGATTTGTCTTCCTGTGAGGTAGTTAGGCACAGCATACTGTTGATTGGTGACATCGGTTACCCAGTAATAGGAGTTGACATTGCTGATGCCAAATAGGTTGAGGCAGTCGGCGCCCACCCAGATATTTCTGAATATACTCTTCTGTTTACGGTCCTCATTGTCATAGGCTCTGTAGCTCATTCCGATATCAGCTCTTTTATAGGCAGGTGCCCTAAACTCCAGCTGTTCCAACCCTTTGTGAGGTGCACCAAAGGGGAGACCGTCGGCATAGGCCAGTTTCAGTGTCATCTTCCATTTTGTTGTCCCAGGGAAATAGTCGGTGAAGTGGAGATTGATGGCGTAGCGTTGGTCTGTAGGCATGACCATCTTCCTGCCGTCTATCTCCTGTTGGGTCTTCATCAGTGAGAAGGTGAGCCAGGAGTCGGTGCCAGGGACAAACTCACCATAGAGTTTTAGGTCGATTCCTGTAGCATAACCCTTACCCGTCTTACTCGCATCGTATGTTATCTTCATGTTGTTGACGTTATACGGGATGAGGTTGCTGTAAAGTTTGTAATACGCCTCTGCACTGAAACGGTAAGGACGGTCGTTCACCTTGAAACGGTAGTCGTAGCCTGCAACGAAATGAACAGACTGCTGACTCTTTGTCTTGTCATTGAGTTGGGCGATGGTCGCTCCATTTGCCGTCAGGGTATCTCTCAACTCTTTGTAGAAGGGAGCCTGATAATAGAGCCCTGCCGCCAGACGGATGGTGGCATTCTCGTTGCTTCCGGGGATGATAGCCAGCGAGGCACGAGGAGAGACCGTCGTCTCCTTGTTGAAAGACCAATGCGAAAACCTCACACCAACATTGAGTGTATAGAAGTTAGGATGTTCTCCGCCACCGTTCCATCGGTAGGTGTCCTGAAGAAAACCCTCCGTCCTCCTGCTGTCCAGTTTGTTACGGGCACTCATGGCGTAGATCAGGTCGAGGCGGTTGCTCTGGTGAGGAATGGAATATCCGCTGGAGTCTCTCATCTCATATTCTCTCGACTGTTCCTCTATCTTCTCCCATTTCTGTGTCAGTCCGGCAACGAGTTCATGACTCTTTACCTTGTGTTTGGCTAAGAGTTTAATGCTCTTCACTTCTCCATTGAGGAAGTTGCGTGCATGCTCCATGTAGGTACCAACCCCCAACTGCTCATCGGTGTTGGTGTCGCTCAGCCAGTATTGTCCCTGAATGTCATAGGTCTCCTGCTCCTTCGTCTTGAAGGCAGATGCGATGAGCGAGAGCGAAGTCTGTGTCCCGAAGTGTCGTGTGAGTCGGAGAGAGCCGAAGAATGTGCGGAAGATATCTTTCTCCTGTCCGTCAAAATATACTTTAAACGACTTCACATCCTCCATCGTGCCAAAGTCAGTCTCTCTGTCTGAGGGAACGAAATTATAGTGGTTCTCCGAGATGTTACCTATCATGTCGAGGCTCCATCTCTCGTTGGGTGTAAAGCAGATGTACGTCTGATAATCCAGGAAGTTAGGTCGATATTCACCCTTTGTCTCGAGCGAACCGAGGAGGTATCTGTTGGTTTTGTATCTCAGTCCGTGGCTCATCGCCCATTTCTTGTTGCTTACACCCGCAAAGACACTTGCGCCGAGTAGTGAAGCCGTTACCGAGCCCTCCGCCTTTTTGGGACGACGGTAGCTGATGTCGAGCACCGACGCCATCTTGTCGCCATATTTGGCTTCGAACCCGCCTGCCGAGAAGGCCACGCTCTCCACCATGTCAGGGTTGATGACACTTAGTCCTTCCTGCTGTCCACTTCTCACGAGGAAGGGACGATAGATTTCTACTTCATTGATAAATACCGAGTTCTCGTCGAAACTGCCTCCGCGAACATTATACTGCGACGACAACTCATTATGCGTACTCACACCGGCTTGTTGTTGAATAAGTTCTTCAACGGCGTTGCCCGAAGTGGTAGGTGTGCCCTTGATGTCCTTGATATCGAGTTTCTGTGTGCCTGTTGTCTGTCTTCTCTTCTCCGTCACGACCACCTCGCCCAAGGCCTGCATTGAGGGGAGCGTCACTTCTATCTGCAGTTTCCCTCGTGGTCTCCTCAGCACCCTCTTCTTAGAGTTATAGCCCACCATGGAGAATTTTACCACCACACTGTCTTCGCTCTGCAGGGTGAGCGTAAACTCACCTTTGAGGTTGGTAGCAGTCACCTTTCCCTGTTGCATGCAAGCCACGGTAGCCAGCTCAATGGGCTGATGGTCTTCGTCAACCACCTTGCCACTGAGCACACACACCTGCGCTCCCACCTTGCCTGTCATGAATATCAGGAGCATGAGAGCTGCAACAATCATCTTTAGCTGATTCATACTCTTGATAACGCACTGATTGCCGATTTATTGCTTTCTTATGAGCAAAACAGATGATAAAGACACTTGTTTATCCAACTGTAGGGTGTATAAAACCATCTGTAGGTGCTCACAGGCTTGCCTCCGAAACTCATGATAAACTCCCTAAAAGTATTCTTCATATAGGGTAGTCCCACATCCATAAAGTACACATGACTACACCCACGCCGGTAGGCTGTCTGTATGGCGCTCCATACGGTGAGTGTGTCAGGGTGATATTTCAAGTATGTCTTTCTTAGGAAGGCAGAATACCAGAGGTAAGCATTCTTTTCCGAATAGGCGATGGCGCAGCAGCCAATCACCTTCTCCTTGATTTTCGTGACCAGCAGTTCACCTTCTTCTATCTTGTCAATCATCTTAAAGAACAGGTCCTCAGGGATGTATTTGCGTGGTTTGAACAGGTGATGAGTGTTCATCAGTTTGCAGAACGCCTTCAGCTCCTCTTCATCACTCACCCTATGGGCTGTGGCTCCTCTCATGAGCGCATGGTCTATCTTCTGTCTGGTCTTTTCAGGAAGTCTCTCTTCGGGCGATTTGTTGTGAAGAGAGTTGTGGATGCTCATCCATTTCACGGGAGTGAAACCTAATGTTCTCAGCACCTTGTAACCAAACATCTTACTCTTGAGGTTGCTTATCTCCGTGAATAGCACGCTCTTTCCGAGATGTTTGAGCAGTAGGTCAAGCATCAGTTTGAAAAGCTGCTCCTCCTGTCCTGTCATCTGAGGGGCATACCATCCTTCGCCATAGATGCGGCAGTGGTATTGTCTCACTACAGCCAGGAGCTGGCACACGGCATCCCCCTCCTCGGTGCAGCCAACAATCATCAGCGGGCGCATCTTAGGACACTGTTCATATACCTCAAACAGTATCTTGCTATGAAAGAAGATGCTGTTGTTGATTGATAGCAGATCTTCTTTGTGTTGAAAGATGTTGAAGCGGATATTGTTCATAGGATACCTCTCCTTCATGATTGTCGAGACAAAGTTACAAAAAAAGTTTCATTGCCTTTATTTTTCTCAAGTCATTTGATGTTTTTTTTGAAGATTCTACACTTTGCATTATCTTTGCATCCCGATTCCTTTTCCCGCCACTCTGTTTGGCATTGAGAGAGGATGTAAACGTATCAGTTCATGAAAATAGCAATATTAGGAGCAGGAAGGGTAGCCTTCCATCTTGGCAAGGCATTGATGTCTGCCGGCCACGATATCATTCAAGTATATAGTCGCACAGCGTCCTCCGCCTCAGAGGTGGCTCTCCGTTGCGGAGGAGCCCCTATTACCGACATCAGTCAACTCACCTATGAGGCTGATGCTTATCTCTTTGCCGTTACCGACATGGCCTTGCCTCATCTTATCCCTCTCGTATGTAAGGGTAGGGAAGAGCGGGTATTCCTGCATACGGCAGGGAGCATGGCCCTGGATGTGTTTCAAGGCATGGCCTTCCATTATGCTGTGCTCTATCCCATGCAGACGTTCAGCAAGGAGAGGGAGCTCGATTTCTCTCAGATTCCCTGTTTCATCGAAGCTAACGATGCGAAGGCTTTAGAGACGGTGACATCCATGGCCAATGCCGTGAGTCGCCGTGTTGAGTTGCTGAGTTCCGACGACCGTAAGTATCTTCATCTTGCAGCAGTCTTTGCTTGCAATTTCTCCAACCACTGTTTCGCACTTGCCGCTGAGATTCTCAAACAGCATCACATGTCTTTCGATGTGATGTTGCCACTTATCGACGAGACAGTAAAGAAGGTGCATCAGTTCTCTCCGAGGACGGTACAGACAGGTCCGGCAGTGAGATACGATGAGAATGTCATCCGTCAGCAGAGTCAGCTCTTGCGCAAAGATCCGCTGATGAAAGATCTGTACGACCGACTGAGTTTGAGTATTCATAAGTTATCAATAGAGCAATGATTCCCTACGATTTATCCCGCATCCGTCTTATTATCTTCGATATTGACGGAGTACTGAGCCGTAGCACCGTAGTGCTTCATCCCGAAGGACAACCCATGCGGACCGTGAATATCAAGGATGGTTATGCCATCCAGTTGGCCATCAAGCAGCAGCTCCCTATCGCCATCATCACCGGAGGTAATGCCGAGAGCATCCGAATGCGTTATGAGGGATTGGGAGTGAAGGATATCTATATGCGCAGTGCTGTTAAAATCACGGTCTATGAGCAGCTGTTGGAGAAATATCATCTCACTGATGATGAGGTGATGTATATGGGTGATGATATTCCTGATTATGAGGTGATGCAACGTGTGGGCTGTGCTGTCTGTCCCGCCGATGCCTGTCCTGACATCCGCCAAATCAGTTGTTATGTCAGTCAGTGGGAAGGTGGCATGGGCTGTGGCCGTGATGTCATCGAGCAGGTGCTGAGAGCCCAGGGGAAATGGTTAAACGACAAAAAAGCATTCGGATGGTAAACGATTCTTTCCCTTTTCGCATAGTGTTAGCCAGCAACTCTCCTCGTCGCAAGGAACTTCTTGCTGGTTTGGGCATCCCTTTCACCGTTCGTGTGTTGCCTGATATTGACGAACATTATCCTTCCGGTCTCTCCTCCGAGGAGACCGCCGTATTTATAGCATCCAACAAGGCTAAAGCCTATCGCTCATCGATGGCGGAGGATGAACTCATCATCACCGCCGACACCATAGTGGTCTGTGAACAGAAGATACTTGGTAAACCACACGATGAGGCTGATGCCCACCGCATGCTTTCTCTTCTTAGTGGACAATCCCACGATGTCATCACAGGAGTCTGTCTGTGTTCTAAGACACACGAGGAGCATTTCGCAGTCACCACCAAGGTCACCTTTAAGCAACTCAGCGATGAGGAGATAACCTATTACATCAACAACTATCATCCGTTGGATAAAGCAGGCGCTTATGGCATACAGGAATGGATAGGTTACATAGGAGTGACAGCCCTTGAAGGGAGTTATTTCAATGTGATGGGCTTGCCCGTGCAGCGTGTTTATGAGGCGCTCCGCAAATGGGAATAGTCGCGTTTGAAACCCTGTAACCCACATCCTTTGTACTTTTGTAACCGCTAATCAAACCTACTAAAACAAGGAATCTATCTTGTCTATCAACATAAATTATGTGTGATGCTACAATAAGTTCATCTGATATATCAGAGACCAAACAAGGTGAAAAATGGTAAAATATGGATTAAATGGTTTGATTTATGGTTTAAAAATACTAAATCTGCGATTAAAATGCACAAAACTATTGTGTCAATCAAATATTTTCCCTATCTTTGCATTCGACAACTAGTAATTTTAATCTATATTTATCATTTTCCTAAGAGAAATAAGCCGTCCGTGAGGATAGCTTATTTTTTTTTCGGTTGAGGCATCCAAGGCTTCACTACCTTCGCAGGATGTAAGCATAATCATATTTTTACTTACGTCTTGCTTTTTCAAAAGCCCGAAATACGGCGTTATTTTCATTCATGGACCACTATGGGCGCAAATACGCGATTCTCGTGGCATGGTATTTTCACGCTCCTTAACATTTGACGTAAAACCTTTTTACCTCAGCGCACATGACTGCCCAGTCATAGCTAAGTGGAGTGTTAACAAATGTAATGG
>JAHAZN010000064.1 GCA_018385335.1 Prevotella sp. | reverse complement strand
GAATATCACTGCGCAGTTATTGAACGGTTATTGAACGAAACGGGGGTTTTTCGCTCATTTTTTGAACGGTTTTGAACGGAGGGTAGTTTGGCACACTTTTTGCAGCAACTTTTCTACTGTAAAGATTTTTGCTGAAAAATGACAAAAAAGTGCCTTCACGAAGGTGAAAAATCAGCTCCATTTTTGAGGCAAAAACCAGCCAAAAATGCCCATTTTTCTTCTATTTTGCCGGAAAAAGTGGGGAGAAATAAAAAAGCAAAGTGTCATCAGTTGAGGCTCCCTTGCTAACATTATGTTATCTCAGTCGTAATGCCAAGCGTGTCGTTACCCATCAAAGGTGGTACTGAAATCCCTGAAGAAGAGGAGTGTTAGAAACTCTAAAAGCTAATAGAACACAAGAGAGGCTGCGTGCAGCCTCTCTTGTGTTCTGAGCACGTCAGAAGGGTAGTAAAGAAGAATCCTTTCAGACGTGATTATTAGTTTAGACTAAATATTTGTCTTCTACAGATTAGTCATTGTTTGTCAGCATCTTATGCATGTTCTCTGCGGCTCTTCTTCCGTCGCCCATGGCGAGGATGACAGTGGCACCGCCACGCACGATGTCACCACCGGCAAACACGTCAGGACGAGAACTCTGCATCGCCTCGTTGACAGCGATGGTGTTCTTGCGGCCCAGTTCCAAGCCCTTGATAGACTGTGGAACCAAGGGGTTGGGAGATACACCTACAGCCACCACTACCTGATCAACATCCAAAGTGACGGTCTTCCCCTCTACAGCTACAGGACTGCGACGGCCAGAGGCATCGGGCTCACCCAGCTCCATTACCTGGAGCACTGCCTGTGACACAGCCCCCTGCTCGTCGGTGTTATAGGCGATAGGGTTATGGAGCGTGAGGAACTTGATACCCTCCTCTTTGGCGTGCTTCACCTCTTCGAGTCGGGCAGGCATCTCAGCCTCCGAACGGCGGTAAACCAAGGTGACATCAGCGCCGAGACGTTTCGCCGTACGGCAGGAGTCCATAGCGGTGTTTCCACCTCCTACAACAAGCACATGCTTACCCATGTTCATAGGTGTGTCGGTATCGGGGTTGGCAGCATCCATCAGGTTGACGCGGGTGAGATATTCGTTAGACGACATGATGTTGATGGCGTTCTCTCCAGGGATGCCCATGAAGTTGGGAAGACCAGCACCAGAACCCACAAAGATACCCTTGAACCCATCATTCTCCAACTGCTCAACGGTGATGGTCTTGCCCACGATGCAGTCGGTAATGAAGTTTACGCCCATCTTCTTCAGATTCTCTATCTCTACATCAACAATACGGTTGGGGAGACGGAACTCAGGGATACCATATTTCAGTACACCACCAATCTCATGCAATGCCTCGAAGACATGCACCTCATAGCCCAGCTTAGCCATATCGCCGGCGAAACTCAGTCCTGAGGGACCGGAGCCCACAACGGCAATCTTCATTCCGTTGGCTGGTGCGATATCAGGCAGTGACATCTTGCCGGATTCGCGCTCGTAGTCGGCAGCAAAACGCTCAAGATAACCGATAGCCACGGCAGGCTCGTTCATCTTGAGATGGATACAGCGACTCTCACACTGTTTCTCCTGCGGACAGACACGGCCGCAGACAGCAGGCAGGGCAGAGGTCTGCTTGAGTACCTTGGCTGCCTCGAGAATCTCTCCGCGCTCGATGTTCTTGATAAAGGTGGGGATATTGATATTTACAGGACAGCCTTCAACACAGGTAGGTTTGGCACAGTCAAGACAGCGTTGTGCCTCCTTCATAGCCATCTCCTTGGTGAGACCGATATTCACTTCTTCGGTGCGTGTCGTAGCACGATAGACGGGGTCCAGTTCGGGCATGATGACACGACTTATCTGTGTGCGCTCCTTGGGTTTCATCTTTGAACGCAGTTCCTTACGCCATTCAGCATCGCGCGAGTTATCAACAGCAGCAGTAGCCTGCTGTCCCTTAGGTTGTTCGAGCGCACATTCCTGTTGCTCCTCTTTTTCTACCTCTTCGCAATGGAAGAGATGCTGTTCGTATTCATTCATCTCCTGGCGTTCTACGTTCTTGAAGGTCGCCATGCGCTTGAACATCTCATCCCAATCGACCAATGCACCGTCGAACTCAGGGCCGTCGATGCAGACAAACTTCGTCTTTCCGCCGATGGTGAGACGGCAGGCACCGCACATTCCCGTACCATCAACCATGATGGTGTTGAGTGACACGTCGGTAGGAATATTATATTTCTGTGTGAGCAGGCAGCAGAACTTCATCATGATGGCAGGACCGATAGCAAAGGCCTTGTCCACATGCTCCTGTTGGATAAACTTCTCCATACCTACCGTCACCACACCTTTCTCTCCATACGAGCCGTCGTCGGTCATGATGATCAGTTCATCGCTGTGTGCCCTCACCTCATCTTCGAGAATCACCAGGTCCTTAGAACGTCCAGCAATCACGGTAAGCACCCTGTTGCCGGCAGCTTTCAGTGCTTTGATGATGGGCAACATAGGTGCCACACCCACACCGCCACCGGCGCAGAGCACAGTACCGAAGTTTTCTATATGTGTGGGATTGCCCAATGGACCAACGACATCGGTAATCATGTCGCCCTCGTTCATCTCACAGAGTTTGCTGCTCGACAAACCAATCTTCTGCACCACCAGCGTGATGGTGCCCCTGTCGGTGTCGGCATCAGCAATGGTGAGGGGCATACGTTCGCCTTTTTTTCCCACTCTTACGATGACAAAATTGCCAGCTTTGCGACTTCTCGCAATGAGCGGTGCTTCTACCTCAAAGAGGAAAACCTTCTCTGAGAATTGCTTTTTTCTTACGATTTTATTCATGATAAGACACAAATTAAATATTCTTGAGGAATAATGCGGATTTATTTTTCCTTTGCAAAGGTAATCCAAACTGAAGATAATACAAAATAAAAGTAGCTAAAAGTGAAAAAATAATGCCAAAATGAGACAAAACGATAGGGATGGGCTACATTTTGATAGCGCAAAGAGAAAAGGGAGCGGTCTTTTTTTATAAATTATTGTTGATTATATGATTTTTTTTATATCTTTGCATGATGAGAACGTCTTTGAGTAACTCAATGTATATGAAGAACGACCAAACATTTCATCCAGATACAACCATGCGCGGTGATGCGATGTCGCATCAGCCTATGATGGAACAGTCGATGTCCGCGCCTCAGGCAGAAGAGCCTGCGGTTTCCCAGTTTCCCGAGATGCAGTCAATGGCTCAGGGTGCCGTTGCTCAGCAGGAGATAGGCAGCAGGGAGTGTCCTTATTGTGGGGCAATAATGGACGAAGATGCCGATTTCTGTGAGACCTGTCACCGCTATATCCGCAAAGATGTATGTTCTTTCTGCGGCACACTGGTAGCTTCTGATGAAGCCTATTGTCCCGAGTGTGGCAGTCCGCGGGGTGGGGTAGTATGCCCCATGTGTCATACCATCAACGACTTCTCTTTCTGCAAACAGTGTGGTACGCCGCTTACCGACGATGCGCGTATGCTTGTGGCTACGCTGCAGAAAAATCCCGATTATCAGGAACTCATGTTGCTGAGTAACGAGTTGATGGAGCTCGACAAATGTGTGCCTGTGACCACCGCCGAAGACAAAGCGCGTGAGAACTACAACGAACAGTTGCGCGAGCGCCTCTTCTCTCTGCTCAAGAAGGACGGAGAAAACATCGTTCCCGACAATAGTCGCTCCCGCAGTACCATGAGTGCCGAAGAACTGCTGAAGAAGAAGAGCGACAGGATGAACCTGCTCTCACAGCTCCTCGATAAGTTTGCTATCAAAGCGACCCAATCACCTGCCATCGCCCGCAACTATGCCATGGCGAGCAAACCTCAGGGAGTGCAGTTGGCTTGGGTGTGCAACTACAAACATGCCATGCACAGCAGTCCTTGCGGCTGTGCCAAACCGCAGTTGGGAGGCAAATGGATTATCCTTGGCAAGGGTGGAACGAATCAATTGAAAGATGACCATGACGACAAGTGAAGACCGTACCATCGTCAACAATCATGATAAGACGGTGATAGATGGGGCCTCCATGCGCACCTCGCACACGATACGCACCGAGGGGGTGGGCAGTGATGCAGCCCCCATGGATTATCAGCAGATCATAATAAAAGGAAAGACCTACGTGGCAAAGGAATGTCTGAGCGATGACTCAGGCGAGGCACAGGTCTATTTGGTGGAGTGTGATGGACAGGAATATGTGCTGAAGGTCTATTATCCCAATATACACATCAAGAAGAACCTGATGAAGGTTATCCTCAACATGCAGTTTGAGGTGGTCGTCCGTCTCTATGACTTTGGCAAGACCTATGTAGATGGCAAATACCGCTACTATGAACTGATGGAGTATCTCCAGGGAGGAGCGATGAACGGCTACACCGTCAACGGCGACCTCACCAAGTTCCGCCGTATCGCCCTTCAGGCTGCTGCCGCTCTGGCTTATTGTCATAACAACGGCATCATTCACAAGGATATCAAACCCGCCAACCTCTTCTTCAGAGATAAGGAACAGACACAGGTGGTGCTGGCTGACTTCGGTATCTCCTCGCTGATGAAAAAAGGTGATGCTAACCTCCGCACTACACAGGCACGCACACCTATCTATGCTGCTCCGGAGATGTATAACGATGTTATCGATGGTGAGGTGGAGATTACTCCTGCCGCCGACTACTATTCACTCGGTATGACTCTGCTCGCTATCTGGACAGGTGCCAAACCGCTGAATACCAACGAGCGTAACATGATGAAGCGCAAGAGCGAAGGACGTTTACCTGGTATTCAGGACCTGCCGGAGAGAGTGCGTATGGTGGTACAGGGACTTACCGCCGTCAATCCTGAGTCGAGGTGGGCCTATCAGGAGGTGGAGAAATGGTTTGAGGGCGAGACACCCAAGGTGGATATAGCCTCTCCATGGCTAAGATACAAGAGTTTTGTCGTTGACCCAGAGCGCAACCTCGTTGCCGACAACGTACATGAACTCATCCCCATGCTTCTGGAGAACGAGAGAATAGCCCGCGGTTATCTCTATGGCGGACGTATTGTCAACTGGTTGGAGCTCTCGGGAAACACCAAACTAAGTACGGCTGTCAAGGATATTATCCGTCATCGTTATCCCTTAGACCAGCAGGCAGGACTCATGGCTTCTATCTATGCGATGGAACCCACCTATCCCTACAAGGATATCCATGGCAACCTGTGTGATGATATGCGTAGCGTGGTTATCTCGATGATGAAATATGCTGAGGAATATGCCCTCGTGCTGCGCAATCCCAACGATTCACTCTGGCTTTATATCGAGTCGCATACGAAATGTGACGTAACGAGGATGCGTAGCTATTTCTCTGCCACGGGCGACAACAGTGTGGCTGTGACTCGCTGTATCTATGAGCTCGACGGTGAACTCTCCTTCCTGCCCAATCATCCCTCGGGCACACTCAAAGAGATTGTCAATGCCTTTGGCAGTGGAATGCTCGACGAAGACGCCTGGCGAAGTCTCTGCGATGGTCGTCTCCTCTCGTGGATGTATGTTCATGCCGAGCCCATGGCTTGCGAGTCGTTGCGTATCCTTACCGAGAACCAGCCCTACAGCCGACAGTTGGCTTATAAGGTGCTCTATAACATCGACCGCGATGCCGCCTATGACCTCAAGGAGGCTGACACCCCAGCGAAGGTGGGTGAGATGATGTGTGAACAGATGAAAGAGTGGCAGAGTTTAGACGAAGCCGCCTTCGAAGAGGCTATCGCTGAATATAAAGACAAGGATGGGCGCTTCCATTATTTCGCCCAGCTTCACGGATGGTATATGCAGGTGGCTGAACTCGACCGCTGCTTCGATATGCAGAGCGAGGAGAACAGAGAACGACTTGGTGCCTACGACCTACGTACGGCTGCCTATAGAGCATGCCGCATCCTTGGCGCCACACCCTCGTATATGTTGCGCACGGGCGATGAACTGAAGAATGGTAGGGCCATCCCATCCAAATACCGCTCGGCGATACGCACCGAACTGCGTCAGGGATATTTCTCCCAGTGGCTGGCGGTGTTCTATCATGAAGACCCTGCAGAGCGCTTCTCCGAGGAATACAGTTATGAGCGGATGTTGGTAAAGTGGATTGAGGTGATTGGAGATTTTGATGCCCAGCACACTTATCACAAACGTTATCTCAATGCTTGTGAAGCCAATAAGGCCAAATATGAAGAGGTGCGCTCTGCCTTTGCCGTGAGCAAGCGAAGAGAAATTATCTGGAGTGTCTGCTTCGGTCTCTTATGTGCGATCTGGTTTTACTTCTTATATAAATATGGTATAAGCAATCGTCCCTGGTTGCTCTCCCATCTCATGGTAGCCGTAGGTGCTCCCCTGGGTGGTGCCGTCGCCCTCTTTGTCGGTCTTCGCCTCTTCTTCCGTGGCTACGGCTTCATCATGCTCTGTTTCCTCGGACTCTTGAGTGGACTCACTGCGGGAATTCCTATGTTTGTGCTGAAACTGAGTGGAGGATTGAGTGATACAGCCTTTAATATCGTGATAACCCTTCTCAGCATGGGATATATCGTGGCAGGCTATCTCACCAACTATCACACTGAGAGTAAGGAAGACAAGCAACTCTTTAATGAGGTGCTCGACGCCGATATCAAGTCGTCGCTCATCGAACCTCTCTACTACACCTTCAAGACCAAATCGTACCATTTCAAGGGCACGAAGTTCCGTCTGCTCGATGGGGTACGCGACCGTCTGCGAGCGCTGACAGAAGAACGCTTCTTCCATCATCTGTGTTGGTGTCTGTTGTTCCTCTGTCTCATTGTCGAGTTGGTGGCCTATCATCCCCTGTTGCTCGACATGCCGTTGCCCGACCTCAACTTCTTTGAGGTGAGTTCGTCGAATATCAATCAAATTGTACAGTAATCCCTTCATCGTCTGTCAGTTTATGAAATGTGAACATTGTCATAAGGAGAATCGCAGCATAGCCAAGTTCTGCAAGTGGTGTGGGCGCCCCATCGCCTCTCAGCACCTCTTTGACCGACTTGTGGGATTAGATGAGGTGAAGCATCAGATGAAGATGGTGGTAGATACCTACACCTTTCTCCGCTCACGCAAGGATATAGGTAATGTGCGACTCTGTGTAAATGCCATCATCATGGGTGAGACAGGAACAGGCAAGACCTGCCTCTCTGAGATAGTGCGCGACTATTTCTATCAGCATAAGATTATCGACAAACCAAAGCTGGTGATGGTTGATGCTGTGGATTACCAGCGTTTTGTTGATAAATGGGATGATAATGTGAAGAAGGCGAAGGGAGGCATCCTCTTCTTCGACAACGTGCAGAAACTCCTTCCCGACCGCTATTCCAATCAGGTGAATCCCTTAGACAAACTCTTTGTTGAGATGGACCATTGGAACGACGACCCCATCGTGATCATCGCCGGTCTTACGCGCGGTCTTGACGAGTTTCTGCTTAACAACCCCTCGGTAGTGAGCCGATTCAAGTATATCTTCCGTTTGCCCACCCCCACTTGCGACCAGTTGTGTGCCATCTGTCATCAGGTGTTGGAGCATAAATATAGTCTCTCTGAGTTTACCCCTGCTGCCGAGCGCAAGCTCCACCGTTTATTCCGCTATCAGTTGAAAGCTAACAGCGAGACCTTCGGCTATGCCCATGAGGCAGTGAAAGTGGCTGAAGATATCTTCACCTCCTTCATCAGCAGAGGCACCGACCACCATATAATTGAAGAGACAGATATCACGGGCTATGTGCCTGAAGAGCGCTCGTTGGAAGATATCCTCTCCGACCTCGACCGATTCATCGGTATGAATGAGGTGAAGAGGGCCGTACGCGAGATTGCTTACAGCGTGAAGAACGCTACAGAACGTGCGCAGCGCGGACTGGGTGAGCAGTTGCAGATGGGTGTACATATCGTTCTCACCGGTAACCCCGGAACGGGAAAGACCACCATCGCCCGTAAGTTGGGTGAGATTCTCTCAGCCATAGGCTACCTCGACAGCGGTCATGTGGTGGAGGTTGACCGTGCCCAGATGGTCAGTCAGTATCAGGGTGAGACACCAAAGGTGGTCGATCGCCTCTGTGACAAAGCCATGGGAGGCATCCTCTTCGTTGATGAGGCCTATACACTGGCACCCCTGAGTGCCTCGGGAGAGCGCGACAATCAGGGAGCACAGGCCCTGGAGAAACTGATGAAACGCATGGAGGATGACAGGGGACACTTCGTGGTGATAGCTGCCGGTTATCGAACAGAGATGGACAACCTCTTCCGTATCAACCCGGGTTTCAGAAGCAGATTCAACTATTTCCTCAATATCGATGACTACCAGCCAGAAGAACTCTATGAGATTATGCTCTCTTTTGCCAAGGAGAAACGTTATATCTTCTCTCCTGAGGCATCGCTGATGGTCAACAAACTCATCGCTGAACTCTATGAACACCGTGATAAGGAGTTTGCCAATGGGCGCACGATGCGTCTCATCTTCGATTCGATATGCAAACGTCAGGCAGAACGATTGGAGAAACAGGTCACCACACAGCTCACCGATGAGCAGCTCATGACCATCCTTGAGGAAGATATCCCATACGAGCGCCCTCAGCAGGTGGATGTCAACAGCTGTCTTTCTCAGTTGGACGGTCTCATTGGTCTTGCCAATGTGAAGGAGGAGATAAGGCGTTTGGCCATGAATCTCAATGTGCAGATGAAGCGTGGAGAGCATCATGCAGCTCTCGGTAAACACTATGTCTTTACAGGTAATCCAGGAACGGGTAAGACCACTGTGGCACGCATCATGGCCAGCGTGCTCCATTCCCTCGGCATCCTCAATAGAGGGCAGTTGGTTGAAGCCGACCGCAGTCAGCTCGTAGCCGGTTACAGCGGTCAAACAGCTATCAAGACCAACCAGCTGATAGACTCCGCCATCGGTGGCGT
The DNA here is from genome assembly GCA_018385335.1 of Prevotella sp. Taxonomy (GTDB): domain Bacteria; phylum Bacteroidota; class Bacteroidia; order Bacteroidales; family Bacteroidaceae; genus Prevotella. The sequence goes on along the minus strand of JAHAZN010000064.1, from coordinate 11,198 downwards.
GCTCTTCATCGATGAGGCTTACACCCTGCTCCAGGGCTCTTCAGATACCTTTGGTGCCGAAGCCATCGACACCCTGCTCAAACGTTTGGAAGACGACAGAGGTAAGTTTGTCTGCATCGTAGCCGGTTATACCGACCGCATGAACGACTTCATCAATGCCAACCCAGGCCTCAAGAGTCGTTTCACCCAGACCATTCGTTTCGACGACTATAGTGCCGGTGAGCTCACCGCCATCTTTGAGGGGATGGCAACAGCCAGACATCTCACCCTCGACGCCAGTGGCGTTCAGGCCCTCCATCATCTCATGGAACGTATCTATCTGCGTCGTGACCGCAACTTCGGCAATGCGCGTGAGGTGCGTCGCCTCTTCGATGCCACCTTGGAACGACAGAGCGAGCGTCTGCAACATCTCCTTCAGAAGGGAGAACCCTCCGAGGAGGCACTACATACCCTCACCGCCGCCGACCTGCCCTCAGACAAGAGCGACCAGGTGCGCACCCTCGACGAGGTGCTCAATGACCTCAATGCCCTCATTGGCATGAAGTCGGTGAAGAACATGGTGCAGCGACTGGCCGTGCAGAGCATGTTCCTCAAGCAGCGCTCCGTACAGGGCGTAGGGCATGTGCAGCAGTTGGTGATGAACTTCATCCTCACGGGTAATCCCGGTACGGGCAAGACCACCGTGGCACGCATGATGGGCGAGGTGTTGCAGAGCATGGATATCCTTCCCACTCATCAGGTGATTGAGGCTACCCGTGCCACCCTCGTAGGCAAGTATATGGGTGAGACCCCAAAACTCGTCAACCAGATGTGTGATCATGCCATGGGTGGCATCCTCTTTATTGATGAAGCCTACACCCTCTGTGGCGACAATGATCCCTATGGCCATGAGGCGATAGAGACGCTCATGAAACGCATGGAAGACGACAGAGGAAAGTTTGTCGTCGTCCTTGCCGGCTACAAAGATCGTATGGACGACTTCCTGCTCCTCAACAATGGACTGGCGAGCCGTTTCACCCACCGCCTGCATATCGACGACTACAACGAGGAGGAACTGCTTGCCATCTTCAAACAGATGGCTGCGCAAGACCAGTATGAACTCTCTCCCGGTGCCGAGGATAAGCTCCTCGAACTCATCTGTCGCAAGGTCGTTCATCGCACCGCCTCTTTCGGTAATGCCCGCGAGATGCGCACCCTGCTCGATGAGACCATCCTGCAGCTCTCTATGCGCGTATCACAGATACCGCTCTCTCAGGTGAATAAAGAGACCTATCAGTTGATTCTTCCAGAAGATATTCCAGAACAATAGAAAACTATGATAATATGTCCTGTATGTAAAGAAGAGATCGACACCGATTCGCGTTATTGCGACCAGTGTGGACATGCCCTCCTCTATTGTAAAGAGTGTGGTAGGGTAGGGGTAGGTCGTCGCTGCACCTCCTGCGGTGGGATGATGGTGAGTGCCGACAACCGTCAGGCTGCCGGACAGTACTCCCTCTCCGATATGTCAGCCCAGGTGTTTAAGAGCGTCACCTCCACCACCAACGGAATCTCTAAGACCATTCAGCCCAGCAATGCCTATCCCAATGGTTTTCATCCCATCCCCACCTTGCTACTTATCAACAGTAGTCTCAATATCCGTATCGTGGGAACCAATGGAGCTGTCATCGGTCGCCGACAAGGACCCTATAGAGAGTTCTTTGAGCAGAATATGTATGTCTCAGGTGTACATGCCCAGTTGTCATATCATCAGGACTCGGGTTGGAGTGTCACTGACAAACACTCGTCCAACGGCACTAAGCTTAACCAGCGCCCTATTCAGCCCAATGTGGCTATGAAGCTCAACAACGACGATGTACTCACCATCGCCAATGTCAACCTTCAGGTAAAAATAAATCAGTAAAAACATCCCAAACTCAATACCCTATGAAGCAGTTCTCTGTCTCTGCCGCTTGCGAAATAGGTTGCGTTAGAAGCAACAATGAGGATATGGTGCTCGTTGGCAATAAGTTTATTCGCAACGAGAACTATGAGACCACTATCCCTCTCGACCCTATCAGTAAGAAGAGATATGTCTTTGCCATTGCCGATGGGATGGGAGGACATCAGGCAGGCGAGGTGGCCAGCACCGATGTGCTCATCGATTTCGACTTCTTTATCTATGATCTCCCTGAGCGTCTCAGTGTCAGCGATTTCGATGAGGTGGTGATAGAGTGGCTACAGTCTATTAACCGCAAGATTCATCTCAAGGGAGTGAGTCATCCCAGTCTTAGTGACATGGGCACCACACTGGTCGCCCTGGTGGTGTATGAGAACCGCTTCTTCCGCCTCAACTGCGGTGACAGCAGGCTCTACCAACTGCGCAACGGCCGACTCACCCAGCTCACCACCGACCACTCGCTCAATACGATGATGGGCGAGAGCAAACACTCAAATATCATCACCAACTGTATCGGTGGTGGATGTACCACCTCATTTATGGATATCTACGATATCACCGATAACCTTCAGTCTGGCGATATACTCTTGCTATGCTCCGATGGACTCAACGATATGGTTGACGACGAGACTATCTGCAGCATGCTGATGAGTGGATGCCGGGCTGCCGACCTTGCACAGGCTGCGATAGAAGCCGGTGGCTACGATAATGTGTCGGCATGCATCGTGAAGATAGATTAACCCTAACAACTCATAGTATCACATCATTTACTCAGGATAAAAAAATAAGAAACAATGCCTTTAAGATTACCCGACTTGTTGCCAGCGATAGAGTTGCTGAAGAAAGAGAATATCTTTGTGATGGACAATACCCGTGCCACCACACAGGATATCCGTCCGTTGCGCATCGCTATCCTCAACCTCATGCCCTTGAAGATAACTACTGAGACCGATCTCGTGCGTGTGCTCTCGAACACCCCACTGCAGTTGGACATCAGTTTTATGAAGCTCAAGAGCCATACGCCCAAGAACACTCCGATAGAGCACATGATGATGTTCTACCGCGATTTCGAGGAGATGAAACATGAGAAGTTTGATGGTATGATTATCACCGGTGCACCCGTAGAGAACTATCCCTTTGAGGAAGTGACCTACTGGCAGGAGATTACCACCATCTTCCAGTGGGCACGTACCCACGTCACCTCCACCATGTATATCTGCTGGGCAGCCCAGGCAGGACTCTATTACCATTATAATATCCCCAAATATCCGTTGTCAAAGAAGATGTTTGGTGTCTTTGCCCAGCAGCCCCTTGCTCCGCAGATACCTATCTTCCGCGGTTTCGACGATAAGTTTTTCATGCCCCATAGCCGACACACCGAGGTTCGCAAGGAAGATATCCTGCTCCACCCCGAGCTCCAGCTCATCGCCGTGTCGGAGGAGAGTGGTGTGAGCATTGTGATGGCCCGAGGCGGCAGAGAGTTCTTTATCACTGGTCATCTTGAATATGCGCCCGACACGCTCCACCGTGAGTATATGCGCGACAAGGATGTGAGAGATGATGTCGAGATGCCTGTTAACTACTATGTCGATGATTGTGTGGAGAAAGGGCCTCATGTCACATGGCGTGCTCATGCCCATCTGCTCTATAGCAACTGGATCAACTACTATGTTTATCAGGAAACCCCATACGATATCAATAAGATAGAGTGAAAAGCATTGAACTCCTTTCTCCAGCGCGCGACCTTGCTTGTGGCAAGGCTGCCGTCCTCCATGGTGCCGATGCCGTGTATATCGGTGCCCCACGCTTTGGTGCCCGTGCCTCTGCCGGCAACAGCATCGACGATATCGCTGAGCTGTGTAGCTTTGCTCATCAGTATCATGTGCGTGTCTATGCCACCGTCAATACCATTGTCTATGAGGAAGAGCTCGATGATATCCCACCGCTCCTCGAGGCGCTGAAGCGTGCAGGTGTTGATGCGCTCATCGTGCAGGATGTTGCGGTGATGCAGATAGCTCAAGAACTGGGTATGGAGATTCATGCCAGTACGCAGACAGATAACCGCACCAAGGAGAAGGTAGGCTGGCTGCTGTCGATGGGGGCGAGTAGGGTGGTGCTCGCAAGAGAACTCTCTATCGAGGAGATCACAGCTATTCACAACGCATGGCCTGAGATAGAGTTGGAAGCATTCGTCCATGGTGCGCTCTGTGTGAGCTATAGCGGACGTTGCTATGCCTCGCAACACTGTTTCCGACGCTCTGCCAACCGCGGTGAATGTGCTCAGTTCTGCCGTCTGCCTTTCAGTCTTGAGGATGCCGAAGGCAGGGTGGTGGTGCATGAGCGCTATCTACTTTCGCTGAAGGATATGAACCGCATCGCCCATCTGCCACGCATGATAGAGGCTGGCATCACCTCGTTTAAGATAGAGGGCCGACTGAAAGATGAGCAGTATGTCAAGAATGTCACCGCTGCCTACCGACAGCAGATAGACCATTTCATCGCTGCCCATCCCAGCAATTACTGCCGTGCCTCTCTCGGCGAGGTCAACTACACCTTCGCCCCCCAGCTCGATAAGTCGTTTAACCGAGGATTTACCCCATATCTGCTTGATGGCAACAAGGCAGATATCTTCTCCTTCGATACTCCTAAGTCTGTAGGGACTACCGTAGGTAAGGTGAAGAGCGTCAGCGACCGCTCGCTGGTGGTAGCCGGCACAGCAGCCTTTGCCAATGGTGATGGTCTCTGTTATTTCGATGAGCAGCGCCAGTTGGTAGGTTTCAGAGTCAATAAAGCAGAGGGCAATCGCCTCTTCCCCCATCAGATGCCACCCTCGTTGCATCCCGGTCTCACCCTCTATCGCAATGTTGACCAGCAGTTTCAGCGTCAGCTGACAGGCACTACAGCTACCCGTCTTATCCCCATCACGCTCACCCTCAAAATCATCCCCGAGGGTTATGCCCTTCATGCCGCCACCTTAGACGAACGCCATCGCCATACCTCGACGCTCGTGATGGAACATCAGGAGGCTCGCCAGTCGCCTGTGGAGCGCATAAGGAAAGAACTGCTCAAACTGGGCAACACCATCTTCAGTTGTCATCAGCTCAACCTCCCCACCTCGTTCTCCTACTTTCTTCCTGCGGCGGCACTCACCTCGCTGCGACGTGATGTGATTGAAGGTTTGACGGCAGTGCTCCTTGCTGCCCATCCCAAGCCCCATCCCCTTGTGCCCAGCGCACCATCTTCCCTCCCACATGAGACGCTCACCGAGCGATGGCCCTACCTCTATAACATCGCCAACAGCAGGGCACAGCGTTGCTATGAGCAGCAGGGACTCTCATCGCCGTCGCCCGCCTACGAACTGTCTTCGCCCAAAGGAGCGCTGCTCATGCAGTGCCGCCATTGTCTGCGCTTTGCCCTGGGATTTTGCGAGCGTAAGGGAGGGAAAAGAGTAGCTTGGCGCGAACCACTTTTCTTAGTCTCCCGCGATGGACGTCGTTTTCGTCTGTCCTTCGACTGTACCCATTGCACCATGAATGTTTATGCGCATGAAGATTAAGTGTCTCCTTATCCTCCTCACTGCCGTGCTGATGAGCAGCTGCTACAACCAGCGCCCTACCACGCCCGACGCTTGGAACCTCTCCGACCGTCAGCTCGACTCCATCTCCTTTTATACCACCCATCACTACACCCGCAACTTCAATTTTATCGTTGCTTCCGACTCTATCCTCCTCTCTTCACAGTCGCCCGATGAGTTGCCATTCGACACCATTGCTGTCTATGCAGGTGAGCGCCTTGTGGTGGCTGACATCATGACCATGTCGAGCGATAGCATCGACTCCACATGGGTCAAGGTGGCTCGTGACCAAGCGAGTCAGGGATGGTTGCGTGAGTGTGAGCTCTTGAAAAATGTAGAGCCCGACGACCCCATCTCCCGTTTCATCAATACCTTCTCCGACAGCCACCTCCTGGTCTTTCTCGCCCTTGTCGCTGTCACCCTTGCCGTATATAGTCTTCGTTGGCTCCGCCGTCGCCATGCCTTCGTTGTGCATTATCACGATATCCCCAGTTTCTATCCAGCCCTGTTAGCACTCCTCGTGGCTGTCTCTGCCACGCTCTATGCCAGCATCCAGCTCTTTGCTCCCGACAGCTGGCGACATTTCTATTACCATCCCACGCTCAATCCCCTTTCCCTTCCCCTCCATCTCTCCCTCTTCATCAGTTCGGTATGGCTCATCCTCATCGTGAGCATAGCAGCTGTCGATGACACGCTTCGTCATCTATCTCTCTCCGACGCCATGCTCTATCTCGTCGGTCTGGCTTCCGTCTGCGCTGTAAATTACGTGGTGTTCAGTGTCTCCACCTTATATTATATAGGCTATCCACTCCTTATCGCCTATGCTTATTATGCCATCCGTCGTATGCGCTGAGCACCTGTATAATCCCCATAAATGAGGATTGTCTGTTCCGATGCTTCTTTCTACCTTTGCACCATGAAAAAACAGTTAATGAGTTATCGTTGCATCATCCTCAATCTCTTGATGATGCTTTTCCCTGCGAGTATCTTTGCTGCCCCCGAGCACCTTACACTCTCAGCAGACAGTTCGCGTCAGGTTGACCTCGACGAAGTGGTAGTGGTATCCACCCCCAAGGAACATCATCATCTGCGCTCTTCAGCCCTGAGTAGCAGTGTGTTCACCTCAGCCCAGCTTAACGGTTATGCACTCTCTACCATGAGCGACGTGTCCGCCCATGTGCCCACGTTTGTCGTGCCCAGCTATGGTTCCCGTCTCACCTCCTCGGTTTATGTGCGAGGCATAGGTTCGCGTACGGGCAGTCCGTCGGTAGGTTTTTATCTCGACCATATCCCCTTGGTGAACAAGAGCACTTACAACCGCCACTTCTTTGATGTTGACCGCATTGATGTGCTTCGCGGTCCACAGGGCACCCTCTACGGAGTGAATGCCGAGGGAGGACTGTTGCGCGCCTACACCAAGGATCCCCTCTCTTCGCATGGCACCGAAGTGAAGATAGGCGCTGCCGGCGGCTACCAGCATCATGTGGAGATGAATCATATCCAATCGCTCTCCGCCCATTCTGCACTCAGTATAGCAGGTTTCTACAGCGGTCAGAAAGGATTTTTTCATCATGCCATCTTAGGTGAGCGTACCGACAGAAGCAGCGAGGGTGGAGGAAAGGTGCGTTTGGCACTCAAACCCTCCGACCGTTTGCGCATCGATGTGATGAGCGAGTTTCAATATGTCGATCAGAATGGTTTTGGCTATGGCGACTATGATGAGCGAGCTAACAGAGTGAGTGCTGACTCCTCTACGTTCCTCAATACCTATCGTCGTTCCCTGCTTACCAATGGCATTTTCGTGCAGTGGTATATCAGTCCGTCACTACTCTTCACCTCCTCTTCTGGTTATCAGTATCTTGACGATGCCATGACGATGGACCAGGATTATCTGTCAGCCGACTATATGCGACTGTTGCAGGAGCAGCGTCTTCATGCGCTCACCCAAGAGGTGACGCTCAGAAGTAAATCGCCCCTCTCTTTCTGGCAGCACTCGTCGGGTATCTTCTTCAGTCATCAGTGGCTGCGCACCAATGGTCCTGTGTCCTTTGGTCAGGCGATGAACGAGATGATTGTTGCACAGATGCAGCTGCCCCCAAGCATACCCGTCACCCTCAGCATCAATGACAATGGTGTGCCCGGATGCTTCCGTACCCCCATGCTCAACTTTGGTGTTTATCATCAGTCAACGTTCCGTCTCCATCCTCGCCTCACCCTTGCTGCAGGCGTGCGTTACGACTACCAGCATCATAGCATTGACTACGACACCCAAGCCCATTTTAATCTCGCCTTCTCTTCTTCTGCCAATCCGATGATGAATGGTCAGCACCGATTCACCTCGAAACTCGACGGACATACCTCTGACAGTCATCATCAGCTCCTCCCCCGCCTCTCCCTCACATGGCAGATAGCCGATGAGGGCAATCTCTATGCTAGCGTGAGCAAGGGGTTCCGCTCTGGTGGCTATAACCTCCAGATGTTCTCCGATATCTTCCGTACAGAGCAGGCAACGCTCGGCAACCAGCTCATGCAGTTAGCGAGAGGCGATATGGATATCGCCCATACAGCCGCCGATTATGCTGATGTGAACAACACCATCTCCTACCATCCCGAGACCAGTTGGAACTATGAGATAGGCACCCATCTCAATCTCTTCTCCCACCGTCTCTCCGTTGATGCTGCGCTCTTCCTGATGCAGGTACGCAACCAACAGCTCTCTGTGATGGCGGGCAACTACCGCTTCGGACGTATGATGGTCAACGCCGGACGCAGTCGCAGTATCGGCGGTGAACTCACTCTTCGCGGTGTGTTGCTCGACGACCGTCTCAGCTGGCAGACCACCTACGGCTATACCCATTCCACCTTCCGCAACTATACTGACAATGGTGTGAGCTATCGCGACAACTATGTGCCCTTTGTGCCCGGACATACCCTGAGTGCAATGGCCGACTACCGATGGTCATTGTCAGCCTGCGGTAAGTTGCAGTCCATCACCTTCGGTGCTGGTATGTCGGCGAATGGCCCCACCTACTGGGATGTAGCCAACCAGCATAAGCAGTCGTTCTATGCTGTTGCCGATGCTCATCTACTTTTTATGTTCCCCCATTTCAGTGTTAATCTCTGGGGCAAGAACCTCACCAATACCCATTACAACACCTTCCTCGTTGAGAGTGCTGTCGATGGTGTAGCCCGCCAGTTTGCACAACGTGGTCATCCCATCCACCTCGGTGTAGATGTCACTGCCCGTTTCTGATAAATGACCCATAGCGATGAAATCACTTATCACCCTCCTCTTTACTCTTCTCCTTCTCCCTTATGGGATAGGAGTGAGTGCGCAGACCTTCACCTCTTCGCCCCTGCCTGACAGCATCTTTGCGCTGATGCAGGGCAAGAGTTGGCGTGAGGGTTGTCCGGTGAGTCGCCATGATCTCCGTTATCTCCGCGTCGCTCATTATGATGCCGACGGTCGGGAGCAACATGGCGAGCTTGTTGTCAACAAAGCGATAGCCAATGATGTGCTGACCATCCTTCGCGCGCTTCATGCCGCTCGTTATCCTATAGAGCGCATGACCCTCATCGACCATTATGATGGCGATGACGAGCGTTCCATGTCCGCCAACAATAGCAGCTGCTTCTGCGCGCGTGCCGTTACCAATGGCCGCACGCTCTCACGTCATGCCTATGGAATGGCCGTTGACATCAATCCCCTCTATAATCCTTACGTAAAAAAACTCCCCTCCGGGAAGCAGCTTGTAGCGCCTCGTGGGGGGAAGTCCTATCTCGACCGTACCAAAAAGAGTCCTTATATGATTATCAAGGGCGACCTGTGCTATCGTCTTTTCAAGAAATATGGTTTTTCCTGGGGAGGCGACTGGCGCAGTTGTAAAGACTATCAACACTTTGAAAAGAATCACCAACCATAGGTGATGTCGTTCTCCTGAGTGCCGGAGTCATCCTCTCCCCAGTCAAGTTCGTCCACATTGGTTGTCTTCAAGTTGCTTTCTGTCAACAGACATTCGGGGTCCATCTCAATGATGGTGATCCATAGACTTCTAACCTCTAGGCCATGAAAGGCCCATGGCTTGATGGTATAGCTGTCTATGCAGAGACTCAGACATAGTGAGAGGAGTAATATTCGTAGAATGGCCTTCATAAATCTAAAGATGAGTGAGAAAAAAATATGAGCAAATATTTTGTGAAATAAAATATTTTTGCTACTTTTGCATCCGCAAACAACGAGGTGCGTTAGTTCAGTTGGTTAGAATACATGCCTGTCACGCATGGGGTCACGGGTTCGAGTCCCGTACGCACCGCAAGAACTCAAAGCTGTATCAATGATATTGATGCAGTTTTTTTTCTGAATTTATCGAATCACACGCATTTACCCCAAATCGGTTCATTAGAAAAACTTCTTGTCATTTTCTAATGAAACGCACAATATCTTCATAAGTCATTGATACACAGTATAGATTTTTAAGTTTGATAGTAAAATTGTTCCCAAATTGAGACAAGGAAGCAAACTTGTGGGTTATATTCAAAGACAATGGTTCAGTAAGGTAAATTAGGTTTCAAATGGCGAATTCTTCGTTTACATTCATTAACACGATATTTTGAGCGAATGCAAACTAAACATGGCAAGTGAAGGCAACTTGATATAACTGGCAACTGGTTTTGCCTTGACTTTACAACTGTGCGTTTCCCTTCGGGTTCGTCTGTTATGACTCGGGATAACATTCAAACTTGATGTTTTCCGCTCGCTACTCCGTCCATTCGTGTCGTAACCATAGAGGAACAGAATGGTCTTGGCTCTGTTTCTCCGATGGTGTCGTTTGAAACGCCCCCACATCATACACAGTGCGATATAGACTATCTGCCGTGAAAGCAAATGCAAATCGAGAGCAGAACTTGCCAAGCTTGCTTGGGCAATTATGCCGAGATGTAGCTTTGCTTATTCAAAGAAGAATAGATGGGTCTTGTGTGTCAGTCATCAACTTCAATCCGTCATCCTCGTTTCCTTCTTTTCCCTTTGTTTGAAAAGGGGCTATCGAAAAAAGGGGAAGATAGGTCTGGTGTATCGGACTTCATCTTGAAGGGAGCAGCCCTCTACGCTGAACGATTCGTTCACCATTCAAAAGTACTGTGCATTTCTACCGAGAATGTGAAAGGGTGAGGATATGTAGTTGAGATTGAGGAGAAATGACAGACAAAGTTGTACGCTTGTTCCCCAAATGTACCTAACAACAAGTCTTTACTTGTCGATTTTTGCTAAAATCAGCTCGGAAAGTAGAATTTTTACTTTGAAAGACCAAAAAAAATCGTAAAACTTTGCTTACTCTCAATTTATATGAGTACATTTGCAAGGTAAAGTATAACGTTGAATAGTAAATAATAAAAGATATGGCACTACCGATAGCATCCATACCAGTACTGACTGGTGAAGTGGCTCAGCGATTCGAAGCTGAGGCACAGGCAAATTATCAGAAAATGCTCCACCGCACACCAGAGGAGGAAAAGGCCGTGAAAGAAAGATATAATCGCGGAATAGAAGAAGTACGTAAAATGTTGGCTAAATCACATTTGTAATTCAGATGAGTTTTCTTAACGCTACATGCTCCTTGCACAGGTTGAATACTCCGAAGGATATTGAGGGCTTCACTTGTGGAGATAAAGACCTTGACGACTTTT
>JAHAZN010000063.1 GCA_018385335.1 Prevotella sp. | reverse complement strand
CGAAGAAAGCCTTCCGCCGGTGTCTTTGTCTGACACCTGCGGAAGGCTCTGTAAGATGAATATGTAGATCTAAAGATGTTACGGCATCACTACCCCCCCCCAACAAGCATAAAGCGTTGCAGTTCAAGAGGATATGATGGTTAATGTTTATGTAAGCCGTTATCTTCATCATATTTTTAACAATCCTTTAGGATTTTCTCGTTGCAAAATTACAACTATTTTCTTAAATACGTAGCATAATGCGCTGAAAATCATCAATATTTTATTACATAATTGTTTTATACGCTTTTCATCTACCTTTTCTGCACGACTTTTACTTTCATTTGCTTGCCCTGATAGTCTATAAGGACACCCTGAGGATGATCTAAGTTGAGTGGTGTGCCAGGGGTAACAAGGACGATATTGAAACGACGACGCTTCAGCATTCCATCAAATGAGCCCCTTCGCGGACCGATGGTGAGTGTGCGGGCGTCGTCGTTCCATGTAAAGAGAATCTTTGAAGAGCGACCACGCTCATAGTTATAGTTGACACCCTCATCCTCATACAACTCAAACTCGCCATCAGCACCAGCATAGACATAAAGGTGTATGAGCTCTGGCTTCTTCTCGTCTGACCACTGCTGTTCGGGACCGAAGGGGATGATGGCACCCTCTCTGACAAAGACCGGCATGCGCTCATAAGGCGCAGGGACACAGACCTTCTGTCCACCAGCATAATGACATCCGGAATAAAGGTCGTACCAGCCCGTCTGCTGAGGGAAATAGACATCGCGCGAGCGTGCCTTATAAGTGGTGACAGGACAGGCCATGAGTGCCGGTCCGAACATCCACTGGTCAGCGATGTTAAGCACACGCTCATCAGCAGCAAAGTCCATCGCCAAGCCACGCATCATCGTATAATCCTTGTAATTGACCCATCCCGCCATGGAATAGAGATAGGGCATGAGACGGTAGCGCAAGCGGTCGTACCACACGATGGTGTTATAACAGGGATGCCCCTCGGGAGCCAGGTTCCACACCTCACGACAGGGCCACTGTCCATGGGTGCGATAGAGCGGCACGAAGCATCCGAACTGGTTCCATCGGGCATTGAGTTCGCGCCATTCCTTCAGGTCTTCGTTCTCATAACCCATCTTCTGATAGATTTTCTGCGCCTCCACATAACGGTTCTCTACGCAGAAGCCTCCCTGGTCCATTCCCCAGAAGGGGATGCCCGCCATGGAGAAGTTGAGTCCCGCCGTTATCTGTGCACGCATATCCTCCCACCGTGTTCCGATATCTCCACTCCAGGTAGCCGTGCTATATCGCTGTTCACCGGCAAAGCCGCTACGGGTGAGCAGGAAGACTCTCTTGTTGTTGTCCACCGAGCGTTGTCCTGTATAGATAGCATCGGCATTCACCACCGAGTAGGCATTGAAATACTCGTCACTCGTACCGAGAGCCGTGGGTCCGCAGAGCAGTTTGCGATATGCCATGGGTGTGCAGTCGCGCACGTTAGGTTCCGAGGCATCCATCCACCAGGCATCGACGCCAAGGGTGAAGAGGTGGTCGTGCATCTGTTGCCAGAACATCTTCCTTGCTCCTGCCGAATAGGCATCATAGAAAGAGCCGAGGTAGCCCGGTCCCACCCAGTCGCGTATGCTATCGCGTATCGCCTGCTGATACATCCATCCCTTGGCATCGAGGGCTTTATAGTTGTCTGTAGTGACATAGTATTTAGGCCAGTGTGAGATGAGGAGTCGTGCGTTGTTGTCGTGGATAAAATCCACCATCCCCTTCGGGTTGGGGAAGCGTTTCTTATCGAAAACGAAACTGCCCCACTTATCCTGTTCCCAGTAGAGCCAGTCCTGCACGATATTATCAATAGGTATCTGTCGTTTCCTAAACTCCGCCAAGGTCTGTTCCACCTCTTTCTGTGAGTTGTATTTCTCCCTACTCTGCCAGAATCCCATCGCCCATCGGGGCATCACCTGTGCTTTTCCCGTGAGGAAGCGGTAACCTTTTATCACCTCATCGTAGTTTTCTCCTGCGATGAAATAGTAGTCCATCTCCTTGTCCATCTCTGTCCATATCGACACCCTTCTCTGCTCTTCCTCGGTCTGCAGAGGAGCGACTCTCAGTCCACAGTAAGCCACGCCCCCATCGGGTTGCCACTCGATGCGCAGTGGTGTACGCTGTCCTCTTCTGAGGTTGACTTCAAACTTAAAGGCATTGGGGTTCCATGCCGTGCGCCACCTTTGAGCTACCACCTCTCTGCCTCCCATCATCACCCTGACATATCCCGAGTAATAGAGGATGAAATGGTAGTTGGCTGTTTCCGGTGCCTCTATCTCTCCCTCATACACCACGTTCGACTGTCCGAGACGGATATGCTGAGGCAGGTTGCCCACCACCCCAGCATGTTCATAGTAGATGGAGTCTTCGTTGCGCTCAACAATCTTCCCCGTATGCTCCGTATAAGTACCTGAGAGTGTGCCCTTGCGTCCATTCTTGTCGTAGAGTGTGAAGAGGCGGTGGAGTTGCAGATACTCGTGAGGATTTCCCCAACGTCCGTAGGAGTAGGAGTCCCAGAGTATTCCATAGTTTTTGGTGCTCACCACAAAAGGCACAGCCACCTTGGTGTTATACTGAAAGAGTTCTTCGTTGCGCCCTTTATAGTTCATCTCCTCCGACTGATGCTGTCCGAGTCCGTAGAAAGCCTCGTTGTCATCGCTCTCAAAGAGCAGATGCCAGCTATATCCTGAGCGGTCGTCGAGTGAGAGGTGGTTGACACTGTCCTTCTTTCCCCAGTTGATCTCGTCGGGACTGCTTGGCACGTAGTTATCAGGTAGCATCGTCTGTGGAGACACATATCTCGTGAAGGTCTTGCTTCCCTCTGCCTCCTTGAGCAGCACCTTACCTGTCGTCCTGTCGAGGAAAGTCATCTGTCCATCTCGCTTATCCACCGTCACCGTCAGTCGTGCGGTAGAGAGGGTGAGCGTCTGCTCGTTCTCCTCGGTGTCAGCAGTGTATGGTCCCTCCCTATTGACCACTACCAGACTCTTACGTTTGTTGGGTATCTGCTCTTCGGGCGTCGCCTCAACCCTTATGATGGCATCGTTCACCACCGTCAGCCTCAACGTATGCGCCTCTCCCTTGCCATTAGCGGGGAGGGAGAGGGTGACCTGTCGTCCACTCTTCTTGGTATGGGTAGTCGCGGCACTGCTATTCGTCATTGGTGCGAGCAGCACCATCATCAGGGCAAAAAGAACGTTTCTTGTCATTGGTCGTGTTTTTTCTCAGCCTGCAAATTTAAGAAAAAAAGATGAGGCAATGACGGTTCTAACCTTATAAAAGCATTTAAACGGTGTTCGAATGGTGCTCGAACGCCGTTTAAATACTGTTTAAACATCGTTTTATGTATATTATCTGAACAACTTTTGTGCGAAGTAATAGAGACTCTCTCTCCATACGGGCCAGGTGTGTCCGCCCGGTGTCTCGTAATAGCTGAAGTTGAGTCCCATGGCTGCGAAACGTTCTGTCATGGCCTGACAGTTCTCGTAGGCGATATCCTCTTCACCTCCCATGGTGATGAAGAACTCCTTCAACTGCTTGTTATACCTATCGGTACGCGCCTTGAGTTTGGCGAAATAAGCCTCTCCCGAACTATTAGCCATAAAAGGCTGTGGATGCTTGAACCATCCGCTGCTGAAGACACCCACATAGGTGAAGAGTTCGGGATGGAGCGTCACGGTGTTCAGGGTCTGAATACCTCCCATAGAGAGTCCGGCGAGCGCCCTCCCCTCGGCAGTCTTCTTCACATGATAACGCTGTTCTATGAGGGGGATACCATCCTTGAGCAGTTCGGAGGTGAAATCCTGTGCGTTGCCATCCATCATTGCTACGACCATAGGCACCGCCTTACCCTCAGCGATGAGGTTGTCGAGAATCACATCGGTCAGTCCCTGGTTGGTCCATCCCTGTTCATCCTCGCCTCCGCCATGCTGGAGATAAAGCACGGGATAAGGCTGTTTGCTCTCGCTGTAACCTGCCGGTGTATAGACAAAGATATTCTTCCACTGGCCTGTGACCTTCGACTGATACCTCACGCGGCTCACTGCTCCATGAGGCACATCAGCCTTGAGCTGATACCAAGAAGCCTTGTTGGCGGGATAAGGTATCTCTATGCCGCTGGTCATCATACTACATCCATAGAACGACTGGCTGTCAGGGTCAGCCACCCTCACACCATCGATGACGAGGACATAATAATGGAATCCCTCCGTCTGCGGTTCAGTGATACAGGTCCATGTGCCGTCGTCGCTCCTCTTCATATCATAGAGTTTGCCGAGATCTACCTGCACCTTCTTTGCCTCTGGTGCCTTGACACAAAACTCCACCCTGTTGTCGCTGAGCACACGGGGATAGGTTTTATTGCGTATGTTGAGTGCCGAGGGCTGGGGCAGACGCTTGGCACCCATTCCTGCCTGCTGACGGAAGAAGTCGGTCATGCGCTGGAAGGTGTTGGCGTTGAAGGTCACCGGACCATGGTTGCCATTGGGCACGGTGATGAAGTCGTTCAACCTGCCACAGTCCTTCAGTGCCTTGGAAAAATATTCGCTCTGGCAATAGGGCACCACAGGGTCGGTATTGCCATGAATAACGAGGAACATAGGGTCTTTGCTGTCGATATATGACATGGGGTTCATCGCCTTCACCATCTCCTGTTTCTCTGCCGAGGGACCGCCAAGGAGCACTGCCTCGGGAGAGTTCTTGTCCTTATAGGTCTCGCAGCGTTCCATCCTGCTCATGTCGATAGGTCCAAACCAATCGACCACGGCATCCACCCTACTGCTCTCCTTGGTGTAGGAGCCGAGTGTCCCCTCGATATCCACCTTATATTTTCCAAATTTCTTTGTATTCACCCCATTGGTCGTTCCTGCGAGTGAAGAGAGATGGCCGCCAGAGGAATAGCCGGTGATACCAATGAACGAGACGTCGAGACCATATTTCTCGGCATTGCCCCTCACAAAGCGGATGGCCGCCTTCACATCGTTGATCTGGGCGGGGAAGATGGCTTCGGTACTGGCACGGTGATTGATGCTCACCACGGCAAAACCTGCATCGAGCAGGGGCTCTCCCAGTTCTTTGAACGCCATTGCCTTGGCATTGTTGCTAAACCATGCACTGCCATAAATCAGCACCACCACCTTATGTTTCTTAGCACCGTCGTCGGGCACATGGATGTCTAACTTATGGCCCACGATGCCATCACCTACATAATCGACATCAGTCCACGACTGCTTTGTGCCAGCAGAAATGCCGAGTGTCATGAGGAGCGAGAGCGCTCCGAGAAGAATTTTCTTTTTCATTCGGTTATCAATTATTCTGTTTTATGTTTTCAGCTTAAAACCAAACTGGTCATTAGCGTTATGATGATAACAACTCTTGTTTTTGAACGTTAGCGCATAATCGTCTAATGGCAGATGTGGGTTGAACAAGAAGATGAATACTTCTTTAAAACGGCTCTTACGACAAACCACAGGTGCATTATCACAGTGGAGAAGAGGCCATAGTGACTGACCATCACACTGAAACGTTCCTTGAGCGAGGCCCTGTGATGGCGCGTGGTCTCCCCTTCGTCGAGATAGTTGACCACCTCCTCGTTGAGCGGCAGGAGGGTGAGTTGCATCTGTTCTGCCTCCTTCATCACGCGTATGCACCAATCGACATCAGCAGAGAACCGGTAGCAGAGCTGATATGGGGTACCCTGAGCGATATCCAACCTTGCATAGAAAGCCTGATGACACACCAGCATACCATGACGAAAGGAACGCCATGTGAGTTTGTCGGGCACGGAGAGGTGACGCGGTCCGAGGTCGTTGCCATCAGCGTCAACGATACGCGTACTTCCATATAGCACCGCTGGCCAACGGTCTTTCTCTACGCTAAGAGCCTTCACCTTGGCAGCCACATGAGCCAGGGTGTCGGGGTGAGGGAAATAGTCGCCAGCATTGAGGAAAAGTACATAGTCGCCCGTAGCCTTGAGCAACCCCTTGTTCATCGCATCATAGAGACCGTTATCAGGTTCACTCACCACCATCACCTGGTGCCCGTTGGGCAAGGCATCGGAGACCTGCTGATAGGTTTGAGCCATCGCCACCGTGTCATCCGTCGAGTTGCCGTCGATGATATAATGGTGTACGTGGGGATACGACTGTGTCAGTACACTGTCTAAGGTGCGCCGCAGACAGTGGGCGGCATTGAAAGTGATGGTAACGACAGCGAATGTAATCATGATTTGCTAAGAAGTTGTTCATACAAAGTGATATAGCTGTTGGCTATCTTACTCTCTGAATAGCGGGCAAACACGCCACGCCTCAACTCACGCCGTTCCACCGCAGCATGAAAAGCCCAGTCGATACCTTGGGCGAGACTCTCCACAGAGAGATATTCTGCCAGATAGCCATTCTTCTGATGGGTGATGATGTCAGAGGGTCCGCTGTTGTTGAAGGCTACGGGAAGACAGCCGCAGGCCTGAGCCTCGATAATCGTCTGACCGAAAGTCTCATAGAGGGAAGACGACACCAACACATCAGCGGCGGAATAAAGTTGGGAGAGTGTATCTTCGTCATTCACCAATCCCATGCAGGTATAGGGCACGGGAATAGAGGCGAGGCATGCACTGTCCTTGACTCCTCCGAACAAGAGCAGATGCAGATCTTCTGCCTTATACCCCATATTACTGATGAGATGGCGGAGTGACTGAAGGAGATAGTCGAGACCCTTGATAGGTGCATCGATGCGCGCTGCGCCAAAGAGGACAACATATTTGGAACTGATGTGCAGCAGCGAGCGCATGTCAGAGCGGTCGGAGAGATGAAAGCGTTCAAGCGACAGGGTGTTAGGAATCACGGTGATGGGTTTGTCTCTCAGGAGCGAAGAGCAGGATGCCTGCTGTGCCAGCCAGGAGCTGACAGCCACCACCTGCAGAGGAGCATCCTTCATAATGCGTTGTTTCTGTAGGTGCACCTTGTGTGACAAGTCGTTAGTCTTGGGGAAACGCAGGAAACGGCAGTCACCGCAGGAGGCATGAAAATGGTCGCACCCATGAGCATGATGACAGATGGATGTGCATGCCCACATGTCGTGCATCGTCCATACCACGGGTTTGCCAGAACGGAATATTTTCTCTAATCCCTTGAGAGAGAGAAAGCCCTGGTTAGTCCAATGAAGATGGATGATATCGGCTTCACGGAACTCACGCGTACGGGTGATGTCGTAACCGCTGTTGGCGATATCAACATCGAAAAGATGCTTGCGTGAAAAAAGATTATTACAGAAGATGACCCATCGTTCCCAAAGGAAATGCCATTTCATACAGAGCCCATCAGGCACCTTAGCCACCGAGATATTGTCGCTCTCCTTATCTCTCACCAACATCTTGGCTTTCACGCCATGATTGTTGAGCGCGTCCATCAGCCGGTGGGCAGCAACGGCGGCACCTCCGGTCTTCTCACTTGTGTTGACAATAAGTACTCTCATATTGCAAAATTAGATAAAATTCTTGGTTTTCACAATATAAGTTAGTAATTTTGTCATCAAAGAACAACTGATGAAGAAAAAAACGATTTTCTCGCTGCTCATCATCACCGTCATTTTGATGTTGTTGCTGCCCGTGATGCCCCATCATCATCATGGGAGCCGAATCTGTATGACCATTGAGCATTGCGATGACGACCATGCTATCGACGACAGACATACCCACCACCATGAGGGTAACCATAAGACCTGTCTGATGAATGCTGAGTTTTTCTTCTCCTCCCCCTCCGTCAGCT
The DNA here is from genome assembly GCA_018385335.1 of Prevotella sp. Classification (GTDB taxonomy): domain Bacteria; phylum Bacteroidota; class Bacteroidia; order Bacteroidales; family Bacteroidaceae; genus Prevotella. The sequence goes on along the minus strand of JAHAZN010000063.1, from coordinate 17,556 downwards.
CCGATGATGTGAAGGCCCAACTATTCTCCTCCTTCCTGCTTGTTCAGAGTGAGTGGAACAGTAGGGTATCGACAACACTTCACACCTACGGCAGCTGCTTCCCCACGGTGCACTACTGTCCGCCCGACGGTTGTCGCCTCTTAGCACTGAGGGCTCCCCCTATGAGCGCGTAACACTACCATGGTGGAGTGAGTTGTCTCATCCACCGAGAGAGCATTTTCCCTTGGGAGCAGATCAACAGAGCTGTCTCTCATTGTGTTTCACGCTTAACCTATTATTATGTTTAAGAATATCCTATCCACTGTCATGACACTGACAGTGTTATCACTGATGGCTTGTGGAGGTCATCATGATCACGACAAAGAGAAAGAGAATAAGGAAAGTAAGGAATCATCGCATGCCGATGAGATAGTGCTCACTCACGAGCAGCAGGAGCAGGGCGGCATAGTCACCGAGACGGTGCAGCCGGCACCTTTTGCCTCCACGCTGAAGGTGGGTGGACTGCTGCTGCCCAACCAGGATGATGAGACCACTGTGGTGGCGACAGCCAACGGTGTGGTGAGCATCGCACAGCAGGGCATCAGCGAGGGCATGGAGATAAGCGCCCGACAGCCGTTGGTACACCTCTCTGCCAGTCAGCTGCAAGACGGCAATCCCGTGGCAAAGGCCAAGGCTGATTATGAAGCAGCCAAGAGTGACTACGAGCGTGCAGTGGCGCTGGCCAAGGAACAGATAGTATCACAGCGAGAGCTCAGTCAGCTGAAAAGGGCTTATGACACCGCACGTGAGACCTATGGCGCACTGGCACAGAGTACTGACAGCCGCGGCACGGCAGTGAGTTCACGGATATCGGGCTATGTCAAACAGCTCCTGGTGAAGCAGGGCGACTATGTCACCGTTGGTCAGCCTATCGCTGTGGTGACCAAATGCCGACGCCTGCTGCTGAGGGCCGACGTGCCCGTGGGCAAGGCTCAGCTGCTCAGTAAGGTGGCAACAGCCCATTTCCGTCCGACAGGCAGCACAGAGGTCTTCCAACTGAAGGACCTCCACGGACGACTGCTCTCCTTTGCGCGCAGTGCCAAAGAAGGCAGTGCCTACCTCCCCATCACCTTTGAGCTCGACAATATCGGAGAGCTCACTGCTGGCGTCTATGCCGACGTGTGGCTCCTCACCAAGGAGGAGCGCGACGTCCTCACGATACCCAACACCGCACTCTGCGAGGCGCAGGGCACCTATCATGTTTATGTGCAGACAGGCAAAGAGGTGTTTGAACAGAGAGAGGTGAGCATCGGCGCTACCGACGGCAAACGCACCATCGTGAGCAAGGGACTGAAGAAGGGCGACAAGGTAGTGAGCAAGGGAGCTATCCAGGTGAGGATAGCAGCATTGCAGTCAGCCCTGCCTGAACATAGTCATCAACATTAACCTTCCACTATGCTTAACAAGTTGATTTCTCTATCCCTGCACAACAGGATAGTAGTGCTGGCAGCCGCCATCTTGCTGATGGTGGCAGGTAGTTATGTGGCACATAAGATGGAGGTGGATGTGTTCCCCGACCTCAATGCGCCCACGGTAGTGGTGATGACAGAGGCAAGGGGGATGGCGCCCGAAGAAGTGGAACAGTTGGTAACCTTCCCTATAGAGACGGCAGTAAACGGAGCGACAGGTGTGCGCCGTGTGCGCTCATCATCGACGACGGGCTTCTCTATCGTCTGGGTGGAGTTTGACTGGGACACTGATATCTACCGTGCCCGACAGATTGTGGCTGAGAAGATGACATTGGTCGCCGACCAGCTCCCTCCCTCAGCAGGTTCCCCCACCCTCGGTCCGCAGTCGTCGATCCTCGGTGAACTGATGTTTGTTGCACTCACAGCCGACAGCACATCGATGCAGACGCTGCGCACGCTCGCCGACTGGACCATCCGTCCACGACTGCTGGCTACGGGTGGTGTGGCGCAGGTGGCAGTCATCGGCGGTGAAGAGAAGGAGTATCAGATCATGCTCAAGCCTCATCTGATGAGCCATTACGGTGTGGGGCTTAACGAGGTGCTGACAGCGGTAGAGGAGATGAACCGTAACACCACTGGAGGCATCATCTATCAGCACGACAACGAATATATAGTGCGTGGGATAGTATCCACCCAAAGCACAGAAGAACTGGGGATGGCGGTGGTAAGCAACAGAGAAGGCAGTCCGCTGCTCCTGCGAGACATCGCCGACATCGGCATAGGCAACAGCAGTCCTAAGACGGGTGTAGCCTCGCTCAAGGGAAAGCCGTGTGTGATGATGACAGTGACCAAACAGCCTGGGGTGAGCACCCTCGAACTCACTGAGGAGATAGACCATGCCTTAGAAGAGCTACACAATGAACTGCCCGCCGACGTACAGCTCTCCACCGATATCTACCGTCAAGAACGTTTTATCAACAGTTCGATAAGCAACGTGAAGAATGCCCTGATAGAGGGAGCCGTACTTGTCGTGCTCATCCTCCTCATCTTCCTGATGAACATCCGCACCACGGTCATCTCCCTGGTTACCATCCCCCTGTCACTGCTCATCTCGCTGCTCACACTCCATCTCATGGGTTACACCATCAACACGATGAGCCTTGGCGGTATGGCTATCGCCATCGGTTCGCTTGTTGACGATGCCATCGTTGATGTGGAGAATGTGTATAAACGTCTGCGCGAGAACTACCGTCTGCCTGCCAGTGAGCGGCGCTCTATCAAGACGGTGGTGTTCGATGCCTCGCGTGAGGTGAGGATGCCCATCCTCAGTTCTACGCTCATCATCATCGTGAGCTTCGTACCCCTCTTCTTCCTCACAGGCATGGAGGGACGCCTGTTGCTGCCCCTCGGCATCGCCTTCATCACAGCGCTCTGTGCCTCTACCTTAGTGGCACTCACACTCACTCCCGTGCTGTGCAGTTACCTATTGGGACGTGAGCCCAAGGAACCTAAGGAGCCCCCACTGACGGCATGGCTCAAACGGCATTATCTCCTGCTTCTCGACAAGACACTGCACCACAGACGTATGGTGGTGGGCGCCATGACACTGCTGTTGCTACTCACCATCGTGATAGCTTCCACCCTCGGCAGCAGTTTCCTCCCTCCCTTCAACGAGGGGTCGTTTACCATCAACGTGAGCACACTGCCCGGCATCTCTTTAGAGGCTTCGGATGAGATAGGTCGCAAGGTGGAGCAGCAGCTCCTCAGCATCCCGGAGATTCAGACGGTGGGAAGAAAGACCGGACGTGCCGAACTGGACGAGCATGCACTCGGGGTGAACGTGTCGGAGATAGAGGCACCCTTCGTGCTGGACGAGCGTAGTAAGGAGGAGGTGATGGACGATATCCGTCACCGTCTCGCAGCCATCCCTGGTATCAATGTCGAGGTTGGCGCTCCCATCACTCACCGCATTGATGCGATGCTCTCGGGTACGCAGGCAAATATTGCCATCAAAGTGTTTGGTGACGACCTGAAAAAGATGCACGACCTTGGTCAACAGATAAAGGAGGTACTGCAGGACGTAGATGGTCTCGCCGACCTCAACGTGGAGCAGCAGGTGGAACGTCCTCAGCTGCAGCTCATCCCCCGCAGACAGATGCTCGCCTACTATGGTCTCTCCATGCCTGAGTTTGCCCGTATGGTGAGTGTGCTGCTCGCCGGCGAACAGGTATCTACGGTGATTGAGGGCAAACGCTCATTCAACCTCACCCTAAGGGTGGATGAGGAGGAGCGCCGCACGATGGAGGACATCCGCGAGATCCCCCTCATCCTCGGCGACAGACGTGTGCCCCTGGGCGAACTGGCAGAGGTGAGATCAACGGTTGGTCCCAACACCATCAACAGGGAGAACGTGATGCGCAAACTGGTGATCTCTGCCAACGTGAGCGGGCGTGACCTCTCGGGGGCTGTGGAAGAGATAAGAGAGGTCATCGACAAGCATATCACTATTCCCGACGACTGTCACATAGCGTATGGAGGACAGTTTGAGAACGCCAAGGCAGCCTCACAGACACTGCTCATCACCTCGCTCATGGCCGTTCTCATCATCTTCCTGCTGCTCTACCAGCAGTTTCGCCACCTGTTGCAGTCGGCAGTCATCCTGCTCAACCTCCCCTTGGCACTCATCGGTGGTGTGATGGCGGTGCGACTCTCCAACGGCATTGTGAGCATCCCAGCCATCATCGGTTTCATCTCACTCTTCGGCATCGCCACACGCAATGGTATGCTACTCATCGCCCGCTACAACGACCTGATGGCGGAAGGACTGACAGTGAGGGAGAGTGTGCTCAGAGGTTCAGCCGACCGACTTGCCCCTATCCTCATGACAGCGCTCACCTCAGCCCTGGCACTCATCCCCTTAGTGATAGGGGGCGACCTGCCTGGTAACGAGATACAGAGTCCGATGGCGAAGGTGATTCTCGGGGGACTGTTCACCTCTACCCTTCTCAACGCACTACTCATACCTATTACCTATATATATATCCATCAACAACGTCAGGGGGTATCGACAACGGCATAATTTCTTGTCCCTATCCTCATACACTAACACCCTCATAGACATGAAAACAATTCTCTTCATCCTCCTCACCTCCCTCACGCTCTCAGCAAAGGCTCAGGGGATAGAGGCTGTGCTCCAACAGATAGAAGCAAACAACACCACCCTTGCCGCCCTGCGACAGCAGGCAGAGGCAGAGAAACTGGGCAACCGCACGACGGCCAACTTCTCCGACCCTGAGGTGGAGATGGGCTACCTCTGGGGCAGTCCCTCGTCGATAGGTCACCGCAAAGACTTCAGTGCCTCTCAGTCGGTGGACATGGCTACCCTCAGTGGTGCACGGCGACAGCTCGTCAGACAGCAGAACCTACTCGTTGACGAGCAAATGGATGCTGCCCGACTGAGCATCCTGCTCGAGGCACGACAGCTCTATGTCGATGCCATCTATTACAATCGTCTCTGTCAGCATTTCACCCTTCGCCATGAACAGGCGAAGATGGTGGCAGACATGCAGCTCCGACGACTCAAGGAGGGCGACAACACCCGCATCGACTACCAACAGGCACTGCTCGACCAGCACATGACAAGCGGTCAGCTCCAGCGCTGTCTCACCGAGCGACAGGTTACGATGGAAGGACTGAAGCGTCTTAACGGTAACCGCGACCTCATTGTAGGCGACACCCTCTTCCCCGCTATCGTCCTCCCCAACGACGATGCGACACTGATGAGAGAGATGACGGCACGCCATCCCTCACTGCGCGCACTCAAACAGCAGTTGACGGTGACGCGACAGCAGTTGACGGTGAACAGAAGAGAGGGCTTGCCTCGGGTCTCACTGGGATTCATGGGTGAATATGTAGAGGGGGAGAAATACCAGGGTGTGAAACTCGGCATGAGCATCCCGCTATGGAGCAACTGTAACAAGGTGCGACAAGCCAAGGCAAAGGTAGCTGCCGACGAAGCTCGTCTTACCGACGGCTTTGAACAGCGTTTAAATGCCGTTCAAACGCTATTTAAACGCCAGCAGGGACTGCGCCTCACCGCCGACACCTACCGCGAGGCGATGGAGAAGAGCAGCAACGGTCCACTGCTACAGAAGGCGATGGAGGCAGGACAACTCTCCGTCATCGACTATCTCAACGGACTGCGCCTCACCGATGCTGCCATTGAAGCTTGGTTGGACGCTGAGCGAGAGTGGCAGCGCACATGCGCCGAACTCCTGATCTACAAATAGAACGGGGAGAGAAAAATAGTGTAATATTTGGTGTTGTCACGAAAAAACTGCATCTTTGCAGATGAGAACAAAAACAAAAGACAATGACGAAAGAAGAACTGATGAGAAGAGCACTCACTCTTGCTGAAGAGAGTGTACGCAAAGGTGGTGGACCCTTCGGTGCTGTTATTGCACGCGGAGGGGAGATCGTGGCTGAGGCAGCCAACAGGGTGACACTTGACTGCGACCCTACTGCCCATGCCGAGGTGAGTGCCATCAGAGAGGCGACACGCCGTCTGGGCACCTTCGACCTCAGCGGATGCGATATCTTCACCTCGTGTGAACCCTGTCCTATGTGTCTCGGTGCCATCTACTGGGCCCACTTAGACCATATCTACTACGGCAATGACCGTAAAGATGCAGCCAAGATAGGCTTCGATGACGAGTTTATCTATCAGGAGATTGCCCTCAAGAACGCCGACAGACACAAACCAATGGTGAATATGTTGCGTGAGGAGGCACTCAATGCTTTCAGAATGTGGGAAGAGAAAGAAGACAAAACCTGTTACTAAGAGTGGCAGAATATACTCTATTTATTCATTGTTTGCGCACACAAACTATGTGTTTTTTGGCTGTTTGCGCACACAGCAGTTTGATATAAATCAAGAATAATGCAGATTTTTCTATATTTTGTTGGCTTCTCATTGCAGCATGAGAAAATATGCCTACCTTTGCATTGTCAAAAGGTTAATAGATTGTTTTAGGTTAGTAGTATATTTATAGTTTTAGGTTTTTAGTTATTGGTAGAAAGAAAGTTTTTAATGTGGATAACAAGGTCGCCGTGAGGCTCCCTAAACTTTCTTTATTAAGATGACAAAATCGCCACAACCAGTTTTCGACAATTGTCGCGAAGAGGTTAGCCGCAAGGCAGGCGATACTAAATATACCGAAAGGATTTTTAGTTAAACATAGGCTTGAACGCCACTGCTCGCTGATGAGTAGTGGCGTTCTTATTTTGCTATAAGTACAGTGGCATAAGCACTGATACCCTCCTCTCTACCTGTAAATCCGAGACGCTCGGTGGTAGTGGCCTTGATGGAGATATTGTCTTCGTCAGTACGGAGGATTTCAGCGAGACAGCGTTTCATCGCCGGGATATGGGGGTTCATCTTAGGACGCTCGGCGCAGATAGTGGCGTCGATATTCCCAAGACGGTAACCCTTGGTAGCAATAAGGTCAAGAGTTTTCTTCAGCAGCACCTTACTGTCGATATTGAGTGTTTCCTCCGAGGTATCAGGGAAATGATATCCGATGTCGCGCATGTTGGCTGCGCCGAGTAGCGCATCGCAGATGGCATGAATGAGCACGTCGGCATCACTATGCCCGAGGAGTCCGAGATGGTGGTCGATCTTGATACCTCCCATCCACAGCGCCCTTCCTTCCACCAGGCGATGGACATCGAATCCGAAGCCCACACGGATATTGAGGGGCGACACTTGTTGAACGTGATTGTCAGTCATGGCAGATGATTATCTTCTTAACAGGTCTTTGATGCCATCCATATCGAAGGATAGCGAGAAGCGCAACGTCTGGTCGAGCGGGTTGCTCTGTGCCGTTGAGATGACATAACCCACGTCTAAGGAGAAGACATTCATGCGGAAGCCACCGCCCACAGTGAAGTATTTTCTATTACCCTTGCTCTGGCTCTCGTGGTGATAACCCGCACGGAGGGAGAACTGGTCATGATAGACATATTCGGCACCCACACTCCACTGTATCTCCTCCAACTCTTCCTTGAAGCCTCCAGGGGCATCGCTGAAACTCTTGAAAATACCAGAGATGGAACCCACATCGCTATATTCGTCGATAACACGCTGACGATAGTCGGCAGAGCTCTCACCCTCTAACTGCGCCGGCACGGTAGGAACAAGCAGTTTGTTGGCGTCGGCAGCAATAGAAAAACGGTTATACTCGTCAACGGGCACCATCAGAGAGGCACCGATACGCATATTAGCGGGTAGGAACTGACTCTGCTCATCGCCATAATAGGTAATCTTACTACCTACATTGCTGATGTTCATACCCAATCCCAACTGACACTCGCGACTGCCGATATTAAAGTAGTTGTTGTAGTACATAGCGAGGTCGGCAGCAAAGGCAGAGGCAGGCGACGACTCTTCGGAGTAGTCGTAGCGAAGGTCGGAGTAGAGCCACCTGATGCCAGCAGCGATAGAGAAGGTCTCGCTGAGCATGAGCGAGTAAGCCACATCGATAGACATCTCATAGGGGTTGACGGTCATGGCATTGGCATCCTCAGAGGTCATCACCTCTCCGAGAGAGAAATAGCGCAGCGACCCGGAGACAGCACTGTAGTCGCCTATACGGTAATAGCCAGCCACATAAGCCAGGTCGATATCGTTGACCAGCTGTCGGAGCCACGGGGTATAGTTGAGTGCGATACCCGCCCTACTGATACAGAAGGGATACTTGGCAGGGTTCCAATACTGTGAGTTGACGTCGGGGTCGGTGGCGGCACCCACATCACCCATACCAGCCGCACGGGCGTCGGGGGCGATGGTCTGCGAGATGACGGCATGCTCCACGGGGTTATACTCCTGCAACTTATAGTCCTGTGCCCATGTCTGAAGAGGCTGCACTGCAAGCAGCACACCCATCATGCGTCTCATCTGTCGTTCTATGCTAAATAGTTTCATTCGTTTTACTTTTGTTTCTTCCTCACCATATCATAACGTCCTCTGCCTTTATTTATTGCATTCCCCATGTCATTTAACAAGTCAGTTTATCTGATAATGATGAGTTTCTTGGCTTTGGAGACATAACCGCTCCCCTCGCTGCTTGCTCTCACGCGATAGAGATAGACGCCAGTGCCGAGCTGCTGTCCACTTCCCGATGTCAGGTCCCAGGTCTGTTCTACGACACCGGTCTCGGGCACCATCGTCTGCTCCGAGGTGTACAGCAGTCGTCCTGCCATGTCGAAGACATCGATGACAATCTCCATATCCGATCCGATGCGGTTGTGAACAATACGGAAGGTGGTGGTGTTGACAGCGGGGTTCTTGGTGCAATCTACCTCCACCATAGGCTGCTGTCCGTGTTCAACACGGAAGCGTAGCATCGCCGTCGATGAGTTGTTGAGCACGTCCCACACCTTGAAGGTCAGCTGGTGTTCGCCAGCCTCGAGTTGCGGGATACTGAAGCCCACCCTTCCCTCTTTATAGGAGCCGAAGGAGAAGTCGAAATAGTCGTTGAGGACATAGGTCATCTCTGCTTTTCCGTCGATAACGAGTTTGATGTCATGCCCTATACCGCTCCCCACAGCGTTGATACCATCATCGTCGCTCACCTCTGCCACGAAATAAGGAGTGCTGTTGACCGTTCCGCCATTGACGAATGATGAGGAGTTGAGATAACAATATATTGTTGGTCCGAGAGAGTCGGTAGCAGCTACCTCGGTGCCGTTGAAGACAAACTTCTCTGTGACACCGTGTGCCGTGGCGGTGTGGTCGTTGTTCACGCCATAGAGGTTGAGGATGCCAGTGCCCTCGCTGTATTGGATGTCCATAGGCACGGCAAAGCTGAAGTCGAATCGTCCATGACGTATGCTGTCACTACCTTTGAAGATATAATTGGTTCGGTCGTAGAAGACGTAAGGGTTCTGTGCCCCGTCAGCCGTCTGATCGTTGAGTTTGCATTCCACACGCTGTTTGGCATCCCTCACCCTCGCCGTCAGCAGTCCGTTGAAAGCAGTGTCCTGCTGTCCGTCCCGCTCCACATGACCCACGATATTCACCTCGCTGCCCGCCTTCATCTCCAAGGTGGTAATGTCGGTGATGGGCTGGTTGTTGATGCTATCTACCACCATGGTCCATTGCGGCGAAGCCAAAGGCAGCGCTGGGTCACCAAGGAAGGTGAACTGCAGTTTGTTGACACTGATATCCGCCCCATTGCTCACCAGCGCATTCTTGGCAGCTCTTGCAGCCTCGCCCATGCCCACCTTGCCGTGTCCACTGCCAAAGAGCTGTCGCATGAACGCATTGTTGAGTTGGGCGTTCATGCTCTCAAACACGGTCCTTGTCGTACCGAAGAACGCAATGGCTCCACCGTGTGGATTGAGCACAGCCAGTTCACCGATATTCTCTGTCTGTCCGTCGAAGGGCATGATATCACACGAGGCAGTGAACCAGAGCGGAAGCCTCTTGTTGCGGTTGTTCTTGAAGTCGGTGGCGGTGAGCACCTTCTCTGCCGAGATATAATAAGGTGCCCCATGACCGCTGTAGTTCATCATGAGTGCCCCATTGTTCATCAGTTGGTTGACGAGTGCCTGTGCTTCGGGATAGGTATGTCCCGTTGACGACGACGCTCTGTTATAGGCATCCCAGTAGATACGCTTCACCTCGTAAGCCGGACGGTTGCTCTCTACGATGGTGGCAGCTTTCTCTGCATCATTCATGTGGATATTGTTGTTACCATCGTCGCCCATGAAAGCCACGGTGTTCTGCCATGCACCAGCCTCGGTGTTGTTCATATAATCCTCCACCTTATCTACCATCACCTTAGCCTCGGCTGCCGTACGCACGGGGAAGCGTCCTACAGCCATGTCGGCCATGGCCCTAAAGCTCGCCCCAGAGACAAGCTGTTCCCCATCGTCGAGCAGGCAGAAGAAGTCGTCGGTGACATAACAATCGGTCTCACTGAACGAGTTCTCGCTCTCGTAACAGAGGAGGAAATCATCTGGCGAATACTGTCTCCAGTTGCTGGAGCACATCCTATTGTCCCATGCGCCATCGCCGAAGAGGACGAGATAGCGTGGAGCCTCATCGGCGGTCACTGCCCTATCGTAGAGCATCTTGAGATAGCGTTTATAGGCGGTGGCATCGGGGGTAGCAGAAGAGAACTCATTAAACAGTTCATCGGCAGGCACGATACGCACCGACATATTGTCTCGCTCCTCGTGGAGTGTCTTCAAGCGCTCCGCCTGCTCGCGCAACTGCTGTGAGGTGGGGATGATGATGATCATCTCCACTGGCTGGTGGGCATGAAGGTCCTGGTTGGTGATGCGATAGAGGAATGAAGGAGAGCCACACTGTCGCTCTATGGGAACAGTGACAAGTTCCTCGGGGGTGATGGCCTGCAGGTCGATAAAGTCGAGCCGGGCGGCACTTCCCTGGGTCACCGTGAGCGTCACCTTGTTAGTTGATTCAAGACGAGGCAGCGTAAACAATGCCTCTCCTGTGTTTCCTTTGCTGTATTTAGGGATAGACTTGATGCTCACCTTACCCACCACGCTGTCGCCCACAGCCACAGAGACCGTGGTGGTGGCATCAGAAGAGATTGCCACGCGGAGAACGCCCTTCGAGCGTCCGGCTACGCCTATGGCTGGAAGAGCGAGGGAATAGTTGTGGGGGTCTCCCGGTTCCATAAGGGTAGCATCGAAGAGGTTGCGACCGCCATGATACCAAGCGAAGCTCTCATCTTCATAGAGTGTATGGGCATAGCAGTCGTTGGGGAAGAAGGAGTTGACGAAGGTGGCGCTATCCACGGTGAGTGCCTGTTCGTCCGACTGTGTCATCAGGTAACAGCCCACGTTGCTATAAGGGTTGCGCACGCGCCGCCCGTTGCTGTCCCATGTCACGGGTCCTTGCGCAAAGAAGAGGTGTTTGCCTTTGTAAACGCAGCGGGGCACCTCCTTCAGATCATCGGTAGCAATGAGATAGTCGGCGGTGAGCACCTCGGGCTGTAAGGCTCCGCCATAACCATAAATCTTCACCTTACTGAGGTCGGTGAACCCAGCCTGTCTGATAAGGTCGGCTGTCAGTTCATAGATACCCGACTGCGGTACGGTAATCTTAGCCCAGCTCCCAGAGGCAAGGACAGAGTGGGGTGCATAGCGTGAACTCATCTGTTCACTCGCTGCAAGGGGTACCACGGCACCTCTGGAGATACCCCTCTCCCTCTTCACTACGATGGGACGGGCATGGAGGTTGAGTTTGAAACTCACCAACTTTTGGTAGCGACCCTCCCTATAAACGATGGGCACCATCCAGGCATCCAGTCTGCCACTCTTTCTGTCGATGCCCATCACGGTGTTTATCCGTGGCAGTTCGGGCAGAGTGTCACCTATCAGCTTACGTCGTCTGTCGTCGCTGATACTGAGATAGCGTCTCACGTCGTTGGGGGTCATCTCCACAAACTCCGGATATTCGATATCCACGGTATAGAGTGAGTCTGCATAAGAGCTGCCGAGATGAAAAGAATGACTGAAGACAGGCAAGAGAGAGTCGATCCTCACCTGCTGTGCAGTGAGGTTAAAAAACTGTTGGGCTGCGATATTCAGCCAGCATCCCAGCAGGATATTGAGGATGAGCCACCATTTCTTCATTTTTTATCTGCAAAAGCAATCGAGCACCTTACGGTCTTCGAGAAAGCCCTCTAAGTGGTCGCCCACCTTCACTGGTCCCACGCCAACGGGTGTTCCCGTATAGAGCAGGTCGCCAGTCTTTAGTGTAAAGAACTTACTGATATATGCTATCAGTTCGTCCACGCCATAGATCATGTCTGAGGAGCATCCTTTCTGCACGGTTGTCCCGTTGATATCGAGATGGAAGTTGACATTCTGTATGTCTCTCCACTGCTCTTTCTCTATCCACTGTCCTATCACCGCAGAGCCGTCGAATCCCTTACATATTTCCCAGGGCTGTCCCTTAGCTCTGAGCTGTCGTTGCAGGTCGCGTGCGGTGAAGTCGATACCCACAGTGAGGGCATCATAATAGCGGTGGGCAAACTGTCGAGGGATGCTCTTTCCCAGTCGGCATATTCTCACCACGAGTTCTGTCTCATAGTCCACCTGTTCACACCAGTCGGGCACGAAGAAGGGTTTTCTATCCTTCAGAAGTGCGGAGTCAGCCTTGGTGAAGATAACAGGTTGCTCTGGTTGATATAACGTTCCATCCAGCTCTTTATTGTGCTGGAGATAGTTCATTCCTACGGCAAAAATCTTCATACTGTGATTGTTTCAAGAAAAACATGTTTCTTTCTCTCTGGTGGTTAGGCATCGCGTGTTCCCACCCTTTTCCCTCTCTCTTCTTCAAAAAAGCGAAGCCCTGCAAGAGCAAAAACGTCGGCATGCCATGTTGGTGGTATCAACGCTTTTGCCCTCACAGGGCACACTATCTCTCCCTTTCCTCAGCGCATTGCGATGCTACGCCCTGAGCTAAGGGCTTAGCGCCCTCACTGGGTTGGGGAGTTATTTAGTCGAGCTGAGCGAGCTTGTTGTCAGAACCGAGCACATCGATAATCTTGTGACGGTACATCTTCTCCATCTCGTCGCGTGCAGGACCGCAGTACTTGCGTGGGTCAAACTCACCGGGCTTCTCTGCCAAGGTCTTACGCACAGCAGCAGTGAAGGCCAAACGAGAGTCGGAGTCGATATTGATTTTGCAAACAGCGCTGCTTGAAGCCTTGCGGAGCTGCTCCTCGGGGATACCTACAGCGTCGGGCAACTTACCACCATATTCGTTGATGATGTCAACATACTCCTGTGGCACTGAAGAAGAGCCGTGGAGCACGATGGGGAAGCCGGGGAGTTTCTCCATGATGGCATCGAGGATATCGAAAGCCAAGGGAGGAGGAACGAGCTTGCCAGTCTTGGGGTCACGGGTACACTGCTCAGGAGTGAACTTATAAGCGCCATGACTTGTACCGATAGAGATAGCCAATGAGTCAACGCCGGTCTTAGAAACGAAGTCGATGACCTCTTCGGGTTTGGTGTAGTGAGACTCTGCAGCTGAAACCTCATCCTCGACACCAGCCAACACACCGAGCTCACCCTCTACGGTCACGTCAAACTGATGAGCATACTCTACCACCTTCTTGGTGAGTGCTACGTTCTCGTCATAGGGGAGATGAGAACCGTCGATCATCACTGAAGAGAAGCCCATATCAACGCAGCTCTTGCAAGTCTCAAAGCTGTCGCCATGGTCAAGATGAAGCACTATCTCAGGATGCTTGCAACCCAACTCCTTAGCATACTCTACAGCACCCTGTGCCATATACTGAAGCAAGGTCTGGTTGGCATAGTTGCGTGCGCCCTTAGACACCTGAAGGATAACTGGCGACTTGAGGTCAGAAGAAGCCTTGATGATGGCCTGCAACTGCTCCATGTTGTTGAAATTGAAGGCGGGGATGGCATAACCGCCGTTGATGGCTTTCTTAAACATCTCTTTGGTGTTTACCAAGCCCAAAGTCTTATAACTTACCATAATTAAAAAAATATTTTGATGTTAATTAGAAAAACTACTGATTTTCGGGGGCAAAGGTAACATTTTCTTTCCTGCTACACAAAACTTTTTATGGTTTTTTCTATGGCCGTTTGTTACAATTTGCCTAACTTTGCATAAGTTATCATTGACAGACCTGAGCAAAGTTTTATTGAAACGTATATAAATTTCCGGTTATGAAGACAGCAATAACATTCACGCTTTGTGGCACGTTGCTCATGAGCAGCTGTGGCACCTATTCGGGCGAAGGAGCCTTTATGGGCAGTCAGATAGGCAGTATCCTCGGTTCTGCCATAGGTGGCATCAACGGTGGTCCACGGGGTGCGGACGTCGGCACCATCGTCGGCATGGCAGGTGGTGCGGCTGTAGGTGCTGTGATAGGTGCGGCAGCCGACCGCCAGCAGCAGGAACGTTATGAGCAGGCTCAGCGACAGCGCAACAGCGAGGCTCCCTACGGAGGGGTGAGAAATGGAGGCTACCAGTCGCCTGTGGACGATGGTGCACAGCAGCCTACAGGCGAATATGACGACAGGATAGTGTTTGAAGACGAGACATCAACGGGTGAAGCCACCCTTCCTCCTGGCGGAAAGAGTGAGCGAACGATCTCTGTTGATGACCTGCGACGCATCAATCCACAGAGGCAACAGGGTTATCATCTGCGCGAACTGATAGAGGTGCGCGACATCAGCTTCACGGAGTCGTCGGGCGACGGCATCCTCAACGCAGGAGAGATGGGACAGCTGAGCTTCGACATCATCAACAACAGTCATGAGGCACTTGTTGACATCGCACCACAGGTGAGCGAGACCACTGGCAACAAACATATCGTCATCTCGCCCAACATCATCGTGGAACGTATCGCTGCTCACCAGGGTGTGCGTTATACGGCAATGATAAAGGGAAACAAAAAACTGAAAGCGGGTGACATCAATATCAACATCTCACTGAAGGTGGGTGAAAAGGTCATCGCCTCACAGACAAAGGATATCAGGGTAGCAACTGCTGCTGCCAAATAGGTTTCAGTTCGAAATCGATACTCGTATTCTCAAAGTCGAGTTCTGGCAACTCTACCGTCTCTACTGGTTTGAAAGGCACGATGGTCATGTTATAGGGTTCCACCACTACCATGGCCACACCATGGTTAAGGATATCTATCTCCTTGGCTGCCCTCCAGGAGAGGTCGATGATACGTCCGCGCTTAAACGGACCTCTGTCGGTGACTCTTACCACCACCGATTTGCCGTTGAAAGGATTAGTCACCTTGAGCATCGTCCCAAAGGGGAATGTGCGATGGGCACAGGTCAGGCTGTCGTGGTGGAGACGTTCTCCACTGCTCGTCTTTGCCCCCGTGGCTCTCTTAGAGTAATAGGTGGCCTTGCCCTGCTGCACTACCTGCGCCTGCCCCATTCTCACATCTCCAAAGACAACAATGGTGAGCATCACCATTGTCTTTACCAATAGCGATGCCCACCTTTTTCTATTTAATAGCGTGTCTATTCCTTGTTTTTTCACATCAAACGTTTTTACACAACACCTTGTGCCATCATAGCCTGGGCCACCTTCATGAATCCAGCGATGTTGGCACCTTTGACATAATCGACATATCCGTCGGCCTGCTTGCCATATTTCACACATTGCTCATGGATATTCGACATGATCTGATGGAGTTTCTCATCCACCTCCTGTGCGCTCCAGCTCAGACGGATGGCGTTCTGTGTCATCTCCAGTCCTGAGGTAGCCACACCACCGGCATTGACGGCCTTACCCGGAGCAAAGAGCTGATGGGCAGCGACAAACTTCTCAGCAGCCTCTGCCGTGCATCCCATATTTGACACCTCTGCCACACACAATGGTTTGTTAGCCAACAGTCGGTCAGCATCCTCACCGTCAAGCTCGTTCTGGGTGGCACATGGAAGGGCGATATCACACTTCACCTCCCAGGGTTTTCTGCCCGCAATAAACTGTGCTTCGGGGAATTCCTCGGCATAAGGAGCACACACATCATTGCCACTGGCTCTCAACTCCAGCATATAAGCAATCTTCTCGTCGTCGAGACCGGCAGGATCGTAGATATAACCATCGGGGCCGGAGATAGTAATCACCTTGGCTCCCAGCTCCGTGGCTTTCTTGGCTGCGCCCCATGCCACATTACCGAAACCACTGATGGCCACTGTCTTGCCCTTGATATCGATGCCGTGGGTCTGTAACATCTGATTCACGAAGTAGAGTGCGCCAAAACCTGTAGCCTCAGGACGTATGCGTGAGCCACCCCACTCCAAGCCTTTACCGGTCATCACTCCGTTCCACTGATGGGTGAGTTTCTTATACATTCCGAAGAGATAACCTATTTCACGGGCGCCCACACCAATATCTCCTGCTGGGATGTCCTCTTCTGGACCTATCACTCGGTAGAGCTCGGTCATGAAGGCCTGACAGAATCTCATCACCTCATTGTCTGAACGGCCACGGATGGAGAAATCAGAGCCTCCCTTACCACCACCCATGGGCAATGTAGTAAGAGCGTTCTTAAATGTCTGCTCGAATCCAAGGAACTTCAGAATACTGAGGTTGACAGAGGGATGGAAACGCAAGCCTCCCTTATAGGGACCGATGGCGCTGTTAAACTGCACTCGGTAGCCTATGTTCACCTGCACTTCTCCCTTATCATCTACCCAGGGTACACGGAAAGTCACCACGCGTTCGGGCTCCACGATACGTTCGATAATCTTGGCTTTTTCGAATTCAGGGTGCTGGTTGTATACATCTTTTACAGACACTAACACTTCTCTTACTGCCTGCAAATACTCCTTCTCTCCTGGGTGTTTACGCTCCAGGTCGAGCATGATTTTCTCCACTTCCATAGTCTTCGTTTTATAAGGTCTATACAATTATTTAATAAGGCTGTCATATTGTTATTATGACATGGCAAATGTAGGAATAATAATGATAGCTTCCAAGAGAATTGAAGAAAAAAAAGAGGCAAAAAGTTACATATTGTTAATTACTCTCTACGAGGAGACTGTTTCAAAGATTCGCATCGCTCAACAATCTTGCACCCTATATGTCTCATGGTCGCCGGTAGGGTGAGACCTCTCAGTCTCTTAGCTCTGAAGAAAGCACTATCGCCAAGGGTCTGAAGCTGCGAGGGCAGACTGACACGAAAATGTGGGAGGTGGACGTCAAAATGAGGGACGAAAGGGAAATGGGAAAGGTTATCGAGAAAGAAAAGATGGGGTGATTGTAGACACCCCATCTTGATATATTGACTTTAGCTTTGAGTGCTCCAGATTGGTTCGTCCTGCCAGTTGCCTGAGGGGAAGCCCAATGCGCCGAGGTCAACTTCGGGATATTCTGCGAAGAGAGTCTGCATCTTGTCCAACATGTCATTTCCCGGTGATATGATATTAAGGAAATATTTGATGATGCAGAGATCAAAATAGGTGCGCATGGAGTCGGTCGGTAGGGTAATCCAGCATCCGATAGGATTGCTTGGTATGGCAGGTTGCATGGCATTCCGTTTGTTCCATACCCTTGCGTGATGGC
>JAHAZN010000058.1 GCA_018385335.1 Prevotella sp. | reverse complement strand
AAATGATAAAACAGAAGAACAAGAATTATTGTGTTAAATGATTTGGGCAAGAGAACAAAGATGAGTAACTTTGCGCAACTATACATCACAAAGCAATAAAACACATATTAGTATCAATCTTATGTACACAAACGGCTTAACAATGCGGAGCCTGCACGGCTCACTCCTCAGCCTCCTGGCTGTCTTCTGTTTCACTTTCTTTGTCATTGCCTGCTCTGATGACGACGATGACAACCCCGTGACCAATAACAACAACGAAGAACAACCCTCCGACACGCTGCAACAGGAGGCTGTGCTCGACAGCATGGACTTCATCTGCAAGAAAGGCGAGATGAAGATTTATGGCAAACTATATAGAAAGGTGTCGACAGGCAAGAAAGCTCCAGCCGTCATCCTCTCACACAGCAGCAGTCTCACCCATGCCGCTATGGCAGACTATGCGCGAGCCATCGCCGACAAGGGGATGGTGGCCTATTGCTTCGACTTCTGCGGAGGAAGCAGTGAGAGCAAGAGCGACGGCAACACCGACTCTATGACCGTCTTCACTGAGGTGGACGACCTGAAGGCAGTGCTCAGTGCTGTCAGACAGATGGACATCGTAGACAACGACAGCATCTTCCTCCTCGGATCCAGTCAAGGAGGATTGGTGTCGGCCCTAGTGGCTGAAGAGTGTGCGAAGGAGGTCTGCGGACTCATCTTGTTCTATCCTGCCTTCAACATCCCCGACATGGTCAAGCAATTTGGCGATTTGTTCAACCAATGGGGCTCCGGCTCATGGGGAAACCTCGGCGATTGGGAAAACATGAGATCATGGGGAGACTTGGGCGATATGAACGGCATGCTGGGAATGATGAGCATGAGTGAGCTCTATATCTCCACCATCAAGGACTTTGATGTGTGGAGCAATATCGGCACCTTCCTCCACCCCGTCACCATTCTTCATGGCACCTCAGACATCATCGTGCCCATCTCCTACTCGGAGAAAGCTGTCGGACTCTATCCTCAAGCCACCCTCCACAAAATTGATGGAGCCAACCACGGCTTCAATGCCGCCAACCTCGGGAGCATGGGAAGCATGATGGGTGCCGGTGCAGACTACGACGGTGTGGTACTGCCGCTCGTCTTCCGGGCACTGAACAGATGACGCCAATATTGTTCGCTCAAAGACAGTGAAAGTTCCGATACCCTTTTGCCGTCGGAGCAGTTGACGGCATCCGCGGAAAGCCTCAACAGTGATTTTTCGGCTGCTATGTTTGTAGAAATACAAAAAAAATATAACTTTGTGGCTACAAAATCAACGAAGAAGAATGAAATATCGTATTGCGGAAGTGTTGCTGCTATCTGGACTTTATCTGCTTACAGGAAGTTGCAGAGAGAATAGTCCTACCCCATCATCTAACAAGCAGAAAGAGGTAGTTGTTCCTGTCGTCTGTGTCTATACGATGGGAAAAGTGAGTGGAGAGTTGCAGCAGGCCATGATGGATTCGCTCAGCAACCACTATCCCAAGTGTAGGATGGCTGGTCATCTCCCATTACCTGATGCTGCGCTAACGACAAAACGCAATGACCATAAACGATATCGGGCAGATGAATTGAACAAGGTGCTTTGCAGATACAAGACAGATTCTACCATCATCATTGGACTCACACAGGCAGACATCGGCCTTGACAATTTCAGAGGTCGTGCCCACAGCGGAATCATGGGACTAGCCAATGGCATCGGGACAGGAGTGGCTGTATTCTCTTCCTATCGTCCCCGCGGTTATAGACAACTGTTCAGTGTGATGCTTCATGAAATAGGACACAGTCAAGGGTTGCGACACTGTTCTGACACAAGATGTATGATGCAGAATGCGAAAGGAGGAAATCCTTTCAGCAAAACAAATGTATTCTGCGACAAGTGCAGAAACTACATGAACTCAAGACATTGGAAACTCTGATGATCCCAATCATCAATATAGCCAAGTGAGACTTACAAACAAAGGGAAAAGAAAATCTCTTTTATCAATGGATATCTAACTCACGTTTATTGAGCTAACCTCGGCGTAGATATCGACAGCATCAAGACCAAAGAAGTGTGGGCGGAACTATACAGCGAGTATAGGATAGTTTCCCCAGAAACTCATTATTATATTTAAAGAACAAAAGCCAAGGCAAAGAAGAAAGGATATTCACATACGATAATAACTGTCAGAACTGGTGGTAACCTATTCACCAAAATATGCAAAAGCATTAATTTTTTTATCTCAAAAATCTTTTTGTTCTTCATGAAAAAATGTAATTTTGTCGCATGAGAGGAGGAGAAATTACAGGACTTAAAGAATAAGAAGATGTTTGAGGCTATCATTCAGTTTGCTATCAAGAGAAAATTGTTCGTGGCTCTCATCGTAGTAGCCATTCTCACGGGAGGAATTTGGTCGATGATGACACTGCCTATTGATGCAGTGCCCGACATTACCAACAACCAGGTACAGATAGTCACCGTCTCTCCCACCCTCGCCCCACAGGAGGTGGAACAACTCATCACCATGCCCGTGGAAACAGCCATGAGCAACATGATGAACGTGAAGGAGATTCGCTCAGTATCAAGGTTTGGTCTGTCGCTTGTCACCGTGGTGTTCGACGACAACGTGCCCACGCTGGAAGCGCGACAGCTCACCAATGAACAGATTCAGACATTGGCAGGAGAGATACCCGAGGAATTGGGAGCACCCGAGCTGATGCCCGTGACCACAGGATTGGGAGAGATCTATCAGTATGTACTGAGGGTAGATAGCGGATATAAAGACAAATATGATGCCATGGAACTGCGCACCATCCAGGATTGGATAGTGAAACGACAGTTGGCTGGCATCCCGGGCATCGTGGAAATCAACAGTTTCGGCGGTTATCTGAAACAATATGAGATAGCCCTAGACCCCGATGCGCTGGCTGCTCTGAAGATTACTATCGGCGAGGTGTTTGAGGCCTTGGAGAAAAACAACCAGAACACTGGAGGAAGTTATATAGAGAAGGTGAACAAAGCCTACTATATCCGCTCAGAAGGAATGATCTCCAAACTGAAAGACATCGAGAAGATTGTGGTGACCAACAGGGGCGGCATGCCAGTACATGTCTGCGACATCGGTCGCGTGGACTTTGGAGCACCCAAACGTTTCGGTGCCATGACGATGGATGGCGAAGATGAGTGTGTGGGTGGCATCGCCATGATGCTGAAAGGAGCCAACGCCAATGCGGTGACCAAGAAACTGGAGGAAAGGGTGGAGAAGGTGCAGAAGATGTTGCCTGAGGGCATCAGCATCGAACCCTATCTCAACCGTTCGGAACTGGTGAAGAGGAATATCTCTACCGTGGTGTATAACCTCATAGAGGGCGCATTGATTGTCTTTGTCGTGCTCATCATCTTCCTCGGTAATGTTAGGGCGGGACTCATCGTTGCCTCTGTCATCCCCTTAGCCATGCTCTTTGCAT
Source organism: Prevotella sp. (assembly GCA_018385335.1). Taxonomy (GTDB): domain Bacteria; phylum Bacteroidota; class Bacteroidia; order Bacteroidales; family Bacteroidaceae; genus Prevotella. The sequence continues at coordinate 5,599 of JAHAZN010000058.1, read as the reverse complement.
TTATCATGATGCGTATCTTTGGGGTCTCGGCTAACCTGATGAGTCTGGGAGCCATCGACTTTGGTATCGTGGTGGATGGCTCTATCGTCATCATCGAGGGTATCATTGCTCATGGTGTGCTGAGGTCGTCGAGGGGAAAGACGAAGGAAATGATTGTAAACGAGGGTGCCAACAAGGTGATGAAGAGTGCTGCTTTTGCCGTGCTGATTATCCTCATTGTGTTCTTCCCTATCCTCACGCTCACAGGCATAGAAGGCAAGTATTTCACGCCAATGGCACAGACTCTGGTGTTCTGCATCATCGGTGCACTCATCCTGTCGCTGCTCTACGTACCGATGATGGCATCACTCTTCCTCAAGTTCTCACCTGACGGCAAACCTACCATTGCTGATAAGATATTCGATTTTGTTGGTCGTTACTATCATCATCTGCTCACCTTATGTATGCGTAGGGCATGGATCACGTTGACCACCTCCTTCCTTATGCTCGCTGCCTCGCTGATGCTCTTCGGAAGAATGGGAACAGAGTTTATTCCCACGCTCGACGAGGGCGACTTTGCCATGCAGATGACGCTGCCGGCAGGCAGTTCGCTCTCTCACAGTGTTGAAGTGTCGCTCGAGGCAGAGAAGGTACTCAAGGAGAAGTTTCCTGAGATAAAACATGTGGTAGCAAAGATAGGTACTGCTGAGGTGCCCACCGACCCTATGTCGGTAGAGGATGCCGATGTGATGATTGTGATGAAACCTTTTAAGGAGTGGACGTCAGCATCGAGCAGGGCTGAGATGGTGGAGAAGATGAAGGAGGCTCTCGATAGTGTAGAGGGAGCTGAGTTTAACTTCAGTCAGCCTATACAGTTGCGCTTCAACGAGCTGATGACTGGTGCCAAGGCCGACATCGCCATCAAACTCTACGGCGAGGATATGGACATGCTCTATCGCAAGGCTCAAGAGGCTGCTAAATATGTAGAGAAGGTGAAGGGTGCCTCAGATGTTATCGTGGAGCAGACGATGGGGTTGCCGCAACTCGTCATCCATTATGACCGCACGCAGATAGCCCGCTATGGGATAGACATCAAGGAGCTCAACGACATCGTGCGCTCCGCTTACGCCGGAGAGACGGCAGGCGTGGTGTTTGAGAACGAGCGACGCTTTGACCTCGTGCTCAGATTGGATAAGGAGAAAGTGAGCGACCTCGACCTCAACAGACTCTATGTGAGGACATGCAACGGACAACAGATTCCTGTGAGTCAGGTGGCTAACATCACGCTCAACGACGGACCGCTGCAAATCAATCGTGACGCTGCCAAACGCAGGGTGGTCATCGGTGTGAATGTGAGAGACGCTGATATCGGACAGGTGGTGAAGGAGATAAGTGAGACGTTGGACAAACATATCACGCTTCCTCCTGGCTATTATTTCGAGTATGGAGGACAATTCGAAAATCTTCAGAACGCCATTCAAACGCTCTTCGTAGTTATTCCTATTGCACTGGTACTCATCCTCCTCTTGCTCTTCTTTGCCTTCAGAAGTGTCACATGGTCGCTGGTTGTTTTCTCCACAGTTCCGCTGTCGCTCATCGGTGGTATCCTGGCGCTGTGGCTCCGGGGACTGCCTTTCAGTATCTCGGCAGGCGTGGGATTCATCGCACTCTTCGGTGTAGCAGTGCTCAATGGTATCCTTATGCTCAATCATTTCAACGATTTGCAGAATCAGAACAAATATAAGATGTGTACGGACAGAATTATCTTTAAGGGATGTAAGCATCTGCTGCGACCCGTGCTGCTCACCGGTCTGGTTGCCTCCTTAGGCTTCGTCCCCATGGCGATAGCTCAGTCGGCAGGTGCTGAGGTGCAACGTCCATTGGCTACGGTGGTGATAGGTGGACTGATGGTGTCAACGCTTCTCACACTGGTGGTCATTCCTGCTTTCTATAAGGTGATCAACGCTCTACCCATCGGCTATAAGAGGAAGAGGAGCAAGAAACGCATCTCAGCTGCTCTAACAATAACGATAGGTATCATCATCTGCATGACTACACTGCCACTGAACACACAGGGACAGACGCTGGAGGAGACCATCAAGATGGCACTCAACAACAGTAGAAGACTGAAGATGGCGGAGGGAGAGACTATGAAACGCCAGTATGCCAAAGGAGAGAACTGGGATGGCGGATATACGCAGGTGAGCTATGCTTGGGGACAGCTCAACGGTGAATATCGCCGCGACTATGAGTTCTCTGTCAGCCAATCGCTGGGCAACATACTCACACCTTTCTATCAGAATACACTCAACAACGTGCTCATCAAGGAGAGTGTATATAAGCGTGATATCGTGGCAAAAGAGGTGACAGCCGAGACAAAAAGGGCGTGGGTGGATTATCTTGAAGCTGCTGATATGGCTCGGCTGACCAAAGCCTATGTGAAGATGGGCAGCGAACTGGAGAAGAGTGGAGAGAGGCGACTCAAACAGGGAGACATCTCACAACTCGAGTTTAGGGTGATCGCATCGCTCGCCGCTGAACTGAAGACGCAGGCTAAGCAGGCAGACAACCAACTGCTGATAACAAAGAAAAGACTCTCATGGGTGTGTAACTCTTCCGAAGAGCTTACGCCTACAGATACAACGCTCAGTATCAATAGTTTAGAACACAAACAGCAGGAGACGTGCACGGGTTATCTCAACTGGTTTGACATGCAGGAGAAAGCCAAGCAAAAGGCTCTCTCATTGGAGAGGAGTAAACTCTCGCCCGAACTCTCCGTCGGCTACTCACTACAGAAGATTGCACCGCTTAACAACCTGCACTCATGGTCGGTAGGAGTGGCGCTGCCCATCCTCTTCTTCCCTCAGAGAAGCAGAATAAAACAGGCAAAAGCTGAAGCGCTCATCGCACAATGGGAGGCTGAAGACAACAGAAAAGAACTGCTGAGAAAGGTGGAGGAACTGGAGATAAAGATGAGAAGCGAAAGGGAAAGGGTGGAATACTATCAGAAGGCTGCCGTCAATGAGGCCAATGAGATGGAGCGGAGCGCCATGGCACTCTATCAGACGGGAGAGATAGATGCCGCCGAACTTATCCAAACACTGAAGATGGCTGGTGATATCCATCGCAATGCCATCAGTACGCTACACGACTATTTAGTGACTGTAATAGAATATGAACTTTATCGATAAGCAAAAAACTATGGAAAGAAGCATCGCTATGAAACAGGTATGGATAGCATCCGCCCTACTCTTGCTCACTGCCTGCAACGGAAAGAATCAAACGGAGACCAATGTAGTCGAAGGAAACGACAGTACTGCTGTGGAAATAACCGACTCGGTGAAAGATGCGGAACAGGTGGATGCCGTGACCTCGGCAACAAGTGTGGAGAAGAGTCCAACCTATAACGGAGTGATTGACATCGCTCCACAGCAGCGTGCTACGGTGTCGCTGACAATGGGGGGAAAGATAGCATCGCTCAACATCCGACCCGGAATAGCTGTGACCAAAGGACAGGTGATAGCAAATATGGAAAACCCTGAATATATCGAACTGCAACAGAACTTCCTGGAAGCTGATGCCCAAACAGAATTTCTTGCCTTGGAGCATGAGCGACAGAAGACGCTGAACACACAAAATGCGGCATCGCAGAAAAAACTTGAGGAGAGCAAGGCGATGTGGCTATCGATGAAGAGCAAGAGGGATGCTGCTGCTGCACGACTGAGTGCACTGGGAATAGCACCTCAACTCATCAAAGAGCAGGGCATCAGGGCATTTCTACCGATAAAAGCACCTATCAGCGGATATGTTACCGACATGAAGGTGAACATAGGCAGTTACCTGCAGATGGGCGATGCTATATGCAACATTATCAACAAGTCGCAACCGATGATTATTCTCACCGTCTATGAGAAAGATATCAAACAGATGGAAGTAGGTACACAACTCGCTTTCAGGGCCAACGGCATGGGAAAAACATCATTTCATGCAACGGTGACCAACATCGAACAGCGTGTGGATGCGCAAGACTATTCTATTAAAGTATATGCCTCGGTAAGCACTCCAAACACCAATTTCCGTCCCGGAATGTATGTAAGAGCAAGGAAAAGCAAATAAAAAGGCTGTTCATCTTGTCTTTTAGCTTGATTTCTGTTATCTTTGCAGAGTAATCAAACTAACACTATGATGAAAAAACAAATCATGATTTCACTGACGCTTGCCACTGCGCTCACGGCATGGGCACAAGAGCGTCAAGAAAAATGGCTCAACGAAGGCTGGCAATTCTCAAGAGACAAGGTGACATGGCAGGATGTTCGTGTGCCACACGACTGGGCCATCAGCGGACCTTTCGATAAGAAATGGGACTTACAGACAGTAGCTATCGAACAAAACGGAGAGAAAGAGAAGACAGAAAAGTCGGGACGCTCAGGAGCACTGCCCTGGATTGGGAAGGGACACTATAAACGTTCCATATATATCGACCAGTCATGCAGTCGTGCTGAACTACTCTTCGATGGAGCAATGAGTGAACCTACCGTTTATGTGAACGGACAGCTGGCTGGAAAATGGGCCTATGGATACAATGCTTTCCGTGTGGATATCACCCCCATGATGAGGAAAGGAGAAAACAAGGTGGAGGTGGAACTCAACAACGTGGAGGAGAGTAGCAGATGGTACCCTGGAGGTGGCATCTACCGCCCCGTGAAACTCATCACCATGGGAAAGGTGTATATCGATGACTGGAGCATCTTTGCTCATACCACCAAACTGGAGAAGAAGATGGCTACAGTGGAGGTGACGGCAAAGGTGATGGGACAGCTGACATCGAAGAATGCGGGTATTGAAATTGCGCTCTATGACAAGAAAGGGGGCTTTGTGGCTGCCAACAGGGTGGTACCCACTGCCAATGGAGAGGTGAAGGCTTCGCTCGATGTGGAGAAACCACAACTCTGGTCGCCTGAGTCTCCATACCTCTATCAGTTAGTAACAAGGGTATATCAAGACAATCAACTCATCGATGAGGTGACCATGCCCTATGGCGTGCGCACGGTGAAGGTATCGAAAGAGAATGGATTCCAACTCAATGGGGTGACAAGGAAGATTAAGGGTGTTTGTCTGCATCATGACCTTGGCCCACTCGGAGCTGCAGAAAACAGGGCTGCCCTCATCAGACAAATAACAACCATGAAAGCCATGGGATGTGATGCTATACGCACTGCCCACAACATGCCATCGACGATGATGATGAATCTCTGCGACTCTCTCGGAATGATGGTGATGGCTGAGAGTTTTGATATGTGGGTCTATCCCAAATGCAAGAACGGATATGCACGTTTCTATAAGGAGTGGAGCGACAGGGATATCACCAACCTCATCCTGAACCACCGCAATCATCCTGCTATAGTGATGTGGAGCATAGGCAACGAGATTCCAGAACAAGGGATGAAGGGAGGACAGGAGATGGCGAAACATCTGCAGGACCTCTGCCACAAGTTCGACCCTTCGAGACCAGTGACACAGGGTATGGACCGTGTTGACAATGCTCTGAAGACAGGATTTGCACAAACGATGGATGTGCCAGGATTCAACTACCGCCTGCACCGCTATGAGCCTTGTATCG